>NZ_CAISIQ010000287.1 GCF_903885465.1 uncultured Nevskia sp. | reverse complement strand
TTCAGGAACGGTTCGTTGAACAGTTCGAACAACACCGCCGGGTTGTTCTTGAACTGTGTTGCCACGGCAGTCCAGAAGGCCAGCGAATGATCCTGGTTGGCCATCTGGGTCTGCAGCATCGGGCAGGCATCCCCGGGTGCGCTCCAGTGCAGATCGAGAATGACGTAGAGGCCGGCGGCCGTCGCCGCAGCCACTTGGTCCTGCACCGCCTTGCGATAGTTGTTGCCCGGATCAGGCTTGCGGGTGATGCCGGCGGTATCGATGCAATCGTGACCGAGCCAAGACGCTTCATTCAACGGCAGCCGCACGGTATTGGCGTTCCAGCTTCGGATCGCCGACCACTTCGGCCCGCCGGGTTGCCCGGCCTGGGCACCGGACGGATCCTTCGGACTCCAGCCCTGGATCGCTACCGATTCGAAGCCGCTGTAGCTGACCCCACGCAGGCGCATCGGCTTGCCGGCGGCATCGATGAAGTGCCGGCCTTGAACCCGTACCGACAGCGCCGCTGCCTTCGGCGGCGACAGCGGCTCGGCCTGCCCGGCGAGTGGCGCCGAACAGGCCGGTGTCACCATCAGCTGCAGACCGACCAGCAGCAGCTTGCGCAGATTGCGAGGCATGGCGACACCGGAAGCGGAAGTGGACTTCAGCTTCTAGCGTGCGGACACGGCTATATCTGTTCGCTGGCGTACCCAAAGCAAGCGCCCGTCTGTTCAGCGCACCGTGAACGCGCTGGCTGTGAACGCGGCATGTGCCGGATTGAGGATGGCGAGTGCGCCGCTGGTTGCACCGGCCGGAATCGTGACCCGCACCTGGGTATCGCTGATCACGCTCAGACCGGCGTTGTGAGCGTTTCCGGCCCAGGCCGCATTGGAGCCGGTGAAGCCTGCGCCATTGATGGTCACCACGGTGCCGACCGGTCCCGAGGCCGGCGAGAAGCTGCTGATGGTTTGCTGCGGGAATGCCGTCGGCGCCGGGGTTGGTGTGGGGGGCGGCGTCGGGCTGGGTGTCACAGCCTTGCTGCCGGTGATGGTCACCGTCGCGCTGCTGATCGCGCCCAGTGTCGCGCCGCCGGTGGCGTCGGCCAGATTGATGGTGAAGTTCCGGGTGCCGCTGAAGGGAGTTTTCTTGACATTGATGATGATGCTGCGCGTGCTGGTGTCACCGGCCGCCCAGCGCAGGACGCCGCTGCGCGCGACGTAGTCGCTGCCGGCCTTGGCGCTGCCATCGGCGGTATAGCCGCGCACGGTGACTACCGCACTGGCGTTGCCACTGCGACTGAGCTTGACGGTCAACGCGCCGACGCTCTGCGCCACCGCGTACTCGCTGGCCGACAGCGCCAGGGTCGCGCCACTGGTCGGCACCGGCGTTGGAGTCGGTGCCGGTGTCGAACTGGCGCCGGCCCAGTGCCTCTGCAGCAGCGCCAGCTTGTCCTGGCGAACCTGGAGCTGGTCATCGAGGATGCCGCCGGTATCGCCGCTGTTCGGCGTGTAGCACCAGTAGAAGCTGTTGCGGATGCCCTTGCCCTGCAGGTAATCGACCAGAGCGTTCTGCCAGGCAACATCCGCCGCACCGACGCCGCCCTGACCGTAGCGGCCACCCCACTCGCCGATCACCACCGGATGTACGGCGGAGAACTGGCCGAACAGCGTGTCCCAGTCGGCCTTCAGATTGTTCGGAAAGTTGGACGCCGCAAACGAGCTTTTAACGTAGACATCTGGCCCGTAGGTGTGTGGCGACAGCACCAGTTTGGCGAGTGGGATGTTCAGCGGCTGATAGGCCTGAGGCTGGAAGTTCTCGCCCCAATTGACCGGCACATTGGAGTTCTCGATGCTGTCGTAATTGCCGGTGATGCCCTGCACGAAGATCAACAGATTCGGATTGGCATTCAGCACCGCTGTCGCTGCGGACTCGACGGCTGGCTTCCAGAAATTCACCGGATCGGCAGCATTGGCGTCGCCGGTGCTCCAGCGCACGATGCCGTTCGGCTCGTTGTAGACGTCGATCGCGAAGAAGTGACTCAGGTTCGCGTAACGGCTGGCGACGAAGGCCAGATCACGGCGCCAGTCATCGGCGGTGTAGGCGCGGTTGTTGTAGATCAGCGCGTAGTCGGCCGGATTCGACACGAACCAGGTCGGATACTGCCGCTGCTTGGAGACGCTGTGGAAATCGAGCATCACATACAAGCCCTGGCGATCGGCCTCGGCCATCCACAGATCCATGACCTGCAGCGGCGTCTTGCCGAGCAGTTCCGGATTTCGACCAGGATCGACATAGCTGAGCTGGTCGACCGGCGTGGTGTTGTACAAGGTGTCCGGCACGAATGGCAGACGCACCGCATTGAAACCCAAGGCCTTGATCTGGGCGATCTGTTCCTTCCAGCCCATCGCCCACAGGAACTGCGGCTGCAGGATGTCGGCATTGAAACCGTAGTGACTGATGCCGCGAACCTGAAACTCCTGGCCGGCCGGATCGTAGAGCTTGCCGCCTTGGGTGAAATAACCGGCGGCGTTGGCCATCGGACTGATCAGCAGGCTGACCACCATCAGAAACTGAAGGCCGCACGGGGCCAGCAACGAACGAATCGTTTTCATGAAAGACGCACTCCTTGTGGGAGGAGCGACCCTTGAGGGGATGACGCTTTACCAGCGCATGGGCTGGCAGCTGCAATGGCGTCTGGGGTCGCCCCGGATTCCCGATAAGTGCGGTTTACCACTTAGCAGCGGACGCGCTGCCGGTTTCCGGCCGATCACGGCTTGAGCGGTAGCCCTCGCCGTCTGTGCGGTAGCCCACGGCTGTTTGGGGATGCGAAACCGGCTTCAGGCTGCGCAGACTCAACGTCGGTCAGTCCGGAAAGCTAGAAAATGGACCTCGGCAGCTCGGGTCGGTTACCGGGCCGGCACCGTTGCCAGCATTGTTTCGATGACCTGCGCCAACCGTTTAACGCCAGGTTCCTGGAAGACACTGAAGTGGTCGCCGTCGACCACCACCACGGTGACGCCGGCTTCGACGAACGTCGCCCAGCCCATCTGCGGATCGAGAAAACGCCCGGAGGGTTCCTGCGAGCTGCGGAACAGCACCATGTCACCGGCGTAGCGCTGCGGCTCGAAGGCTGCGACGGCCGCTTCGAGGTATTCCAACAACCATCGATCATATTGCCGGCTGCTCAGCGGCAAGCCAGCGACCATCGGCTCGGTACGCGCCTCCGGCCTGCCGCCCAGCCAGCGGCGCAGCTTGCGGAAGCTGCTTCGATTGCCGATGAACGTCGCCCAGCGGTGTTCGCTGGCCTGCGCCCGTGCCCAGTCGGCGCTGATCAGCTGCCAGCGAAAGGCGTAATCAGCAAGCAGCGACCGCGGCCAAGGCAGCCGTTCGAGATAGTGCGGCGCCCAAGTATCGAACAGGATCAGCCGGCCGATGCTGTGGCCGGACGCCTGAAGTTGGCGCGCAACCTCGAAAGCCAGGGTACCAGCCACGCACCAGCCGAGCAGGTGATACGGGCCGGTCGGCTGCACCCGGAGGATCAGTTCCGCGTAGCGGCCGGCGATGTCGGTCAAGGTCTGCGGCAAGGTTGCCTGGGGTAGCGCCGGATCGAACAGCTGCAGCGAGATGAACGGCTGATCCGGCCCCAGATGCTTCGACAGGCCGTAGTAGATGCCGGTGTTGTTGAGCGCGATCAACGGCGGCCGCCCGCCCTGGGTCTGCAGCCGGACCACCTGGCGGAAATCGAAGGCGCGGCTGTCGCCCTGGGCCAGCAGCGCAAGCTGCCCGACGACGGTCGGACTGCTGAACAGCGAAGCCAGACTGAGCCGGGTGCCGAACTCGGCTTCGATTCTGGCCAGCAGTTGCACGGCGAGCAGCGAATGTCCGCCGATCTCGAAGAAGTTGACGTCCCGGCCGACCGTCGCCAGTCCCAGCAAGCTGCACCACAGTCTGGTCAGGCGCAGTTCCAGCGAGCCGTCCTCGGTCGTCGTCGGTGCGGCGGATGAGGTTGCTGGTTCTGGTTCCAATTGAGCGGCCGGCGCAGGCAGCCTGGCGCGGTCGATCTTGCCGTTCGGCATCCGTGGCAGGCGCTCCAGTACGATCAGCGACGCCGGGCACAGATAGGCCGGCAAGCTCAGGCGCAGCGCCGCCTGCAAGGTGTCGGCGAAGCCTGATGGTGCTGGCGGATCGGCGACCACGCAGGCCATCAGCACGCCCGTGCCGCTGGCGTCCGGGGCGACCACGGCGACGCAGTCGGCAATTCCCGGTTGTGCCAACAAGGCGGCTTCGAGATCGCCCAGCTCGATGCGGAAGCCGCGCAGCTTGATCTGCCGATCAGCCCGACCGAGAAAGTCGAAGCTGCCGTCATCGCGTCGCCGAACCCAGTCGCCGGTGCGGTACAGGCGCGAGCCCGGGCGAAACGGGTCAGCGACGAAGCGCTGAGCGTTCAGTTCCGGCAGGTTCAGATAGCCCGGAGCCAGGCCATCGCCGCCGATGTACAACTCGCCGGGGGTTGCCGGCGGCGTCAGCTCGCCGCGTTCATCGAGCACGTGGAAACGGGTGTTGGCGATCGGCGGCCCGATGGCCACCGACGTAGGCGCTGATGGCGGCACTGATGGAAGCCCGCTGGGCGCCGTGGTGACCCGCAGCGCCGACGACCAGATCGTGGTCTCGGTCGGCCCGTAGAGATTCCACAGCTCGCCGCCGCCTTCCATCAGGCGATCCGCCAGCTGGCGCGGCAATGCTTCGCCGCCGCACAGCATCCGGAAGCCCGGCGCGGCCTGCCAACCGGCCGCCAGCAGCAACTGCCAGCTGACCGGCGTCGCCTGCATCAACGTCACCTGATGGCGCTCCAGCAGGCCGCGCAGCACTTCGCCATCGGCCGTGTCCTGATCCTGCGCGAGGATCACCGTGGCACCGACGATCAGCGGCAGGAACAGCTCCAGTGCGGCGATATCGAAGGACACCGTGGTCACTGCCAGCAGCCGCTCGCCAGCGTCGAGCCCAGGTTCGTGGCGCATCGACCACAACAGGTTGCACAGCGCCCGATGGCTGATCGGTACGCCTTTCGGCCGACCGGTGGAGCCCGAGGTGTAGATCAGGTAGGCAATGTCGTCGGGACCAGGCCGCGACGGCGGACCGTCATGGGCCTGGCCGGCAGCGTCCTTCGGCGCATCGACCGCCAGCACCTCGGCAGCGTTGGCAGGCAGACGGGCGAGCAGCGCTTGCCGGCTCAGTACCAGTGCCAGTCCGGCGTCGGCGACGATCTGGGCCAGGCGCAGCATCGGGTAGCGCGGGTCGAGCGGCACATAGGCTGCGCCGGTCGCGAGCACCGCGAGCAGCGCCACCAACAAGTCCGGTGAACGTTCGAGAAACACGGCGACCCGGCTGCCGGGCCCGATTCCCCGGCGCCGCAACCTCGCGGCAAGATCGTCGCTGGCAGCGACCAGGGCGCGATAATCGAGGCCGCGTTCACCACAGATCAAGGCGATGCTGTCCGGCCGCAGCCGCGCCTGTTCGCCGAACAAGCTGCAGACCGTCTGTTGCCGCGGATAGTCGGCTTCGGTGCCATTGCCTGCGGCGATCAACGCCTGCCGTTCGGCGTCATCGAGCATCGCCAGGCCGGCGATGTTTCGGCACGGATCGGCAACGATGCTGGACAGCAACCGAACCAGATGGCCGAGCAGCCGGTCCGCCGTTGCCGGTTCGAACAGGGCGCTGTTGAACTCGCAGGACAGCCACCAGCCGCCGTCCTGTTCGTTGAGCGCGAAACCGAGATCGTGACGGCTGCCCGCTGCGCAGGACGGCAGTTCGGTGAGCCGCAGTCTGGCCTGTCCAGCGTTGTTGAATTGAGCGAGCGGACGCTGGTGACATCCGAAATGCACTGAATACAGAGCGTTCCGGCTCAAATCTCGCGGCGGTGCGAGCAGTGCCAGCAGGCGCTCCACCGACACGCCTGAGTGGCGCTTTCCATCCTGCAGGCGCTGATGTATCTGCTGTAGCAGCTCGATGAAGCCTGGATCACCGGACAGATCACCACGCAGCAGGAGGACGCCGGCCCCCGGCCCGATCGCTGCAGCGGTGGTCCCGTCGATCGCGTCATCGGTCTTGTCGTCCAATGGCGAGTCGAACTGGCAGCCCACGGTGATATCGGCTTCGCCGGAGTAGCGATTCAGCAGCAGAAGCAGCGCTGCCAATGTGATGGTTGCCAGTGAACAGCCTTGGTGCTGTGCCATAGCCTGCAGGCGCGCAAGCAGATCGGCCTCGACTCGCTGGTAGCGAATGCCTGACTGCCAGGTCTGAACCGACGGCCGGGCATGGTCGGGATAGAGCTCGAAATGCGGCAGCCCGCTCAGTGTCCGCAGCCAATAGGCTTCGTCGGCCGCGACTGCCAGCTGATCCGGAGTCGCCAGCCAACTGCTCTTTTGCGGGTCGATCGGCAGTTCGACGCAGAGGCAGAGTTGAAGAAGTTCCTGCGCCAGCCGCTGCGCAGACCTGCGATCGCAGATCATCGCGTTGACAGTCAGCAGCAAGTGCGAGCGCCGCTCGCTGAACCGCAGCCGGGTCAGACGGAGCAGCGGTGGCACCGACAGATCGAAAGGCAGTCGGGCTTCAAGTTCGGCGAGCTGCCCCGCCCGTTCGCTGGCTTCGACCTCGGCCATGTCGCCGAGATCGATCACGCCTAGCCGGCAGACCGGACGACACTCGAGCCGCTGCAGCGGCTGCCCTTCCCGTTCGACGATGAAGGCTCCGAGAGCGGAATGGCGCTCGACCAGATCAGTCAGCGCCCGCTCCAGTTCCTGGTTCGGAAGCGCACCGTCCAGCTGCCAGCGCAGTGCGATATTCGAAGCCGGGTTACCCGAGTCCAGTCGCTGCATCACCCACAAATGACGCTGTGCGGCAGTACAGGGAAGGTCTTCGACGATGCAGTCCGAATCGTTCTGGACACGATTGTCGGCCTCCGGGCGGATTCCATTCACTGTTTTCGGATTCGTCGTGTATGGCCTGGTGACATTGCCAATGGACGTTAAAGGCTGACCGAAAATGCGTCGGTACGCTTGCGCACAGACGTTATGGAGGCCATCTCCTAAAACAGCGCATCGATATCGGTTCTCACGAGCACCTCTCTCCCGTGACTAGCAGCAATGCCCTGATTGTTGCCGGCCTGCTGGCTTGGCTGCCGGCTATGGCGCTTCAGCCAAGCCGTACTCCTGTTGTCGTCCGCGTGACCGAACAGAATGCCAATGGCACTGCCAGTGGCTCTGGCGCGGCGAATACGACAGCAGCGGCCGCCGATGGCAGTGGCGATGGCACGTCATCAATGCTGGTGCTCGGTATCGGGGACGCGGTCAGCGTGCAGGTCTACGGCAAGCCGGAGCTCGATACCACCACCTACGTGTCGGACGACGGCACTATTCCAGTGCCGCTGGCCGGCAATGTCGCGGTGCTCGGTCAGTCGCCGGCGCGCGCCGGCCATAGCGTTGCGGCAGCGTTCCAGAAGGGTGGTTTTCTGGTCGATCCGCAGGTCACCGTGTTTCTGGTCCAGTTCCGCAGCCAGCAGGTGTCGGTGCTCGGCGCCGTGCACGCGCCAGGGCGTTTCGTTGTCGAGTCGAAAACCTCGCTGCTTGATGTCCTCGCCCAGGCCGGCGGCATCGCCGACAACGGTGCCGATACCGTGGTGCTGCTGCGCCCGGACAAGACCGGCAAGCTCAAGCGCTATCCGATCGATCTCGCCGGCCTCAGCCAGGAAGGCACAGCGCTACCTTCATTGAGCCTGCGAGGTGGCGATTCGATCTTCGTGCCACTGGCGGCGCAGTTCTACATCAGTGGCGAAGTGAAATCGCCGGACAAATACCGGCTGGAACCCGGCATGACTGTTGCCCAGGCGATATCGCGCGGCGGCGGAATTACCCCGCGCGGCAGCAGCCGCAAGGTCGAAATTCGCCGCAGCAAGCCAGACGGCAGCTATCAGCTGCTCGATAGCGGCATGGGCGACCCGGTGCAGGCCAACGACGTGATCCGCATCAAGGAGCGCCTGTTCTGATGCCGCCGGACGATCTCCCCGCATTTGCCGCAGCCTCAAGCCTGACGCCGTCGCAGGCGCGGCCGTTGATGCCACGCGACTTCAGCCATCCCGGCCTGTCGCTGAACCAACTGGCGGTGATCTTCTGGGCCTATCGCAGGCTGAGTCTGGCGATAGCCGCCGGCGTCGTGCTCAGCGTCGGCTTGATCTGTGCGATCTGGCCGCGCACCTACGAAGCCACGGCCGCGCTGATGGTCAACTTCGAGGTCAATGATCCGCTCGCCGGGCGCGAGTTTCCGGTTGGTCTGCTCGGCAGCTACATGGCCACCCAGGTCGAACTGGCGCGCGGTTCCGAGGTGCTGTTGCTGGTCATCGACCGGCTCGGGCTGGTCAACAACCGAACCTATGCCGCCGGCTACAACGGTGATGCCAGTGGCCTGCGCAACTGGGTAGAAACCCGTCTGCGCCGCGATCTAAGCGTCGAACAGGGCCGCTACGGCAGCCAGCTGATTTATGTCAGCTACGCGGCCGGCAAACCCGAGGAAGCCGCCCGGATCGCCAATGCCATCGCCGATGTCTATGCCGAGCAGCAGCATCTGCGTCTCAGCGGCCCGGCCACCGATCGCGCGACGCGGTACACCGCCCATGTCGCCGGACTGAAGGAGAAGGTCGATGCAGCGCAGGAGCGCGTGGCCCAGTTCAGGCAGCAAAGCGGGCTGATCGATTCCGATGCCCGCAACAACGTCGACCTGCAGCTGCTGTCGACGCTCGAGCAGCGCCTGCTGGAGGCGCAGAACGCCCGTCGGGTCGCGGCGGCGCGGGCCACTGGTGACCAGTCGGTCGGCAACCAGGTGCTCGCATCGACGATGGTCCAGTCGCTGAAAGCCCAGAGTGCGGTGCAGAACGCGAAACTTGCCGAACTGCGCGCCACACTCGGACCCAATCACCCGCAGATTCTCGAACTGCGAGCGCAGATCGTCGCCACCCGGCAAGCCTTGAATGCCGAGCTGCGGGCCTACTCTGGCAATGCCATCTCTGAGCTGTCATCCGCGCAGCAGTTGGAGAGCAGCCTGCAGAAGGCCGTCGAGGAGCAGCGCGCCAGCGTCATCAATGTCCGTCAGCTGCAGGGCGACGGCGCCAAGTTCCAGCTCGAACTGGACTCGGCGCAGTCGGTCTACAAACGCGCGCTCGACGGTTTCGACGAAATCATGTTCGCCTCCACCGGCGGCTACACCAATGTCAGTTTCGTCAGCCGTGCCAGCGCACCGCCGAAAGCGGCCAAGCCGAAGATCAAGGCGGCCTTGCTGCTGGCCTGCGTGATCGGCGGTGGCCTAGGCCTCGGCCTGCCGCTTTGCTGGGAGCTGCTCAACCGCCGGATCCGCTGCCGGGATGATGTCGAACGCGACCTCGGTATTCCGGTGCTGATCGAACTGGGGCCGCTCGTTAGCCACCAGCAGTTACCGGGTCAGGCGCCAGCATGAACGCCCCGACCAACATCACGCCGGCCATCGAGCCATCGCCGACCTGCCTGAAGTTGCCGGAGTTCGGCGACCATGCGGTGTTGCCAATGGACTATCTGCTGCACAGCCATGTACTCGATCAGTCGCGTATCGAGAAAGTGCGTCTGTTACGCACCGAATTGCTGATGCGTCATGAACACGGCGAGCGCGCCAACATGATGGCGGTGTTGAGCCCCTGCCCCGGCGAAGGGCGCTCGCAGCTGGCTGCCGAGCTGGCGATCTCCTTCGCCCAACTGGGGCGACCAACGCTGTTGATCGATGCCGATATGCGCAAGCCGCGTCAGCATCTGCTGTTCGGCGCCGACAACAGCATTGGCCTCAGCAATGCTCTGGCGCTGGTTCGGCGGCCATTGATGCAGACGGTGTCCGGCTTGCCGGACATGAGCCTGCTGACCGCAGGGCCCTTGCCGTCGAACGCTCTGGAACTGCTGTCCGATCACCGCTTCGAAGCCCTGGTTGGCGAATGGCAGCAAAGGTTTGCCTTCGTGATCTTCGACACGCCGCCGATCTGTCAACACGCTGATGGTCTGGCGATCGCCGCAGCGGTCGGTCGCCTGCTGTCCTTGAGTCGCGCCCGGCACACGCCGTATCGGGACACACGCGAAATGATGCGACGGCTGGGTGCCACCCGCTCGCGCATCCTCGGTGCTGTCATCAATCATTTCTGACATGGCGACCAGCCCGGCCTCAGCGTCAAGCCGACTCGAGCCCGGCGGCGACGCCAATACCGGTTACTGGACACGCGACGACCGCTATCAGTGGTTGACCGGGGCCATGGTCTGGCTGCTGGTAGTCCTGATGATCGTGCCCGAGGGCTTTGATTATGGCAGCCTGGCAAATGCTGGCGCCCCGGCTTCCGGCAGCCTGATCAGTCGGCTGCTGTGGCTGGTGTTGCTGGCGCTGGGCACGCTGATCCTGCTGCGGCGCGCAGGGTTCGGCTGGTTGCTGCTGCGCAAGTCCAGCGGCCTGCTGCCGGGCCTGCTGCTGGCTTTCGTGCTGCTGACCACAGCCAGCATTGGCTGGTCGATCGAGCCGGCGGTGACGGCGCGCCGGCTGATCCGGGTACTGACCATCGTCATCGACGCCGGTGCCCTGATTCTGATCGGCTGGCATGCGGCGCGCTTCCAGAATCTGCTCCGCCCGGTGATCAGCCTGGTGTTGCTCGGCTCGATCATCTTCGGTCTCGGCTGGCCGCAGCTGGCGATTCATCAGGACAGCTCGGCGGAGCTGGCCGGTGCCTGGCGCGGCCTCGCCAATCACAAGAACGGCCTCGGCGATATCGCCTGCATCGGCCTCATCCTGTGGTGCCATGCCTGGCTGACCCGGGAAAGCTCGGCGTTGATGGCGCTGCTCGGCGGCGTGCTGGCGCTGTCCTGTCTGCTGCTATCGCGCAGTTCGACCTCGCTGCTGGCCACGCTGATGGCGCTGTCCTGGTTGATCCTGCTGTTGCGTGCGCCGCCGGCGCTGCGCCGCTACATGCCGCATCTGATTGTGGGGTTCGTCAGCTTGCTGCTGCTGTACTCGCTGGCGCTGCTCGGCCTGGTACCCGGACTCGATCTGCTGCTCAGCCCGGTCAGTGCGCTGACCGGCAAGGACCTTAGCTTCACCGGCCGTACGGAGATCTGGCAGCTGGTGTCCGAGCACATTCGCCAGCAGCCCTGGCTGGGCTCCGGCTACGGCGCCTACTGGACCGGCCCGGTGATCAGTACGCCCTCCTATGCGTTCATCGAGCGCATGGCGTTCTATCCCGGCTCGGCCCATAACGGCTATCTGGAAATCCTCAACGATCTCGGTGTGCTCGGCCTGCTGCTGCTGTTGGTTTATCTGACCAGCTACCTCCGGCAGGCACTGCGGCTGCTCGGGCTGGACCGCAAGCAGGGGGCTCTGTATCTGGTGCTGTTCGTGCAGCAGGCGATC
>NZ_CAISIQ010000286.1 GCF_903885465.1 uncultured Nevskia sp. | reverse complement strand
GCCAGTCTTCGGCCAGGCGTCGTCCGGCGTCTTCGGCGCGCTGGGGTCGCGGATCAGGTCATAGACCTCGGTCGTGAAGCCGGCCGGCACGCTGATCACCGGGAAGCCCTGGGCACCGATGAAGCTCCAGACGCCGCCACCGTTGCGGCCATTGATCGGTGGGCCCTGCGGCGCGCCGAGCTTGGTTGGCGGCAGGTTGCTGGTCGGGTAGACCAGGGCATCGAGCTGCTGCTCGGCCATGCACTGCAGCAAGGTCTGCTGCACGGAGAAGCGCAGCAGCAGGCGGTCACCCATGTCCAGTTCGTTGTTCTTCTCCACGGTCTCGCGGGACTTCTTGCGATCCGGGAAGGTCGGGTCCTGATGGAAGTTCGAGTTGGCGATCAGATCGGCATTGCTCTTGATCTTGGCGTCGCCACGTTCGCGCAGGTACAGGTTCAGGAAATACTTGCCCTGGCCATCGCCCTCGGAAGTGCCGAAGTCGCGCAGGGTCAGCTTCGGCGAGACCTGCGCCGGGTCCATCTTCAGATCAAGCAGCTTGGCGGTGTGATCGGCGGTCGCCTTGCCATTGGTATCGACCGGGAACACCTCGGGGAAGCGCTTGGTGTACAGCTTGTTGCTGTCCTGCGGCGCGTACTTGCGCAGGCAGGCGGTGAACAGCTCGCCTTCCGGGCCCGGGTCGACAATCGTCGCGCCGAGCTTCTTCAGGTCTTCCGCGCCTTGCGAAACGAGATCGATGGTCTGCTCGTCGGCCTTGGTGAACAACTTCTTGTTCATGTACTCGCGGACCACGCCGATGCGCAGGCCGGCCAGCGGTGTCGGCTTGGCATAGCTGACGTACGCCTCCTTCGGCATGCGGCCGATCGAGAACGCGGTCAGCTCGTCCTTCGGGTCATAGCCGGCGATCACGTCGAGCACTCTTGCTGCGTCGGCGACGGTGCGGCAGATCGGCCCGACTCGGGTGTTGATGCCGATCTGGACCATGCCCTTGCGGCTGACCAGTTCCTCGGTGGCGGCGATGCCGACCGAGCTGGCGGCACTGGCCGGGCCGCGGATCGACGAACCGGATTCCTCGGCGATCGAGCAGGTGACCAGATTGGCGCCGACCGCAGAGCCCGAACCGGAGCTCGACCCGCGTGGGCTGCGCTCGGTGTCATAGGCGTTGCAGAAGGTGCCGCCATAGGAGCTGCGCGGAATGCCCGAGGCGTATTCGCCGAGATTGCTCTTGGCGATGATGATCGCGCCGGCCGCGCGCAGACGTTCGACGAAGGTGGAATCTTCCGGTGGCCGGTCATTGGCGTAGAAGGCATCGGCGCCGGAAGTGGTGCGCATGTCGAAGGTGTCGTACTGATCCTTGATCGCCATCACCACGCCGTGCAGCGGGCCGGCGAGCTGGCCGGTCTTCGCAAAGGCGGCGTCCTGCGCGGCGGCCACTTCGAGCGCGTCCGGCATTTGCGCATCGCCGTCGGTCTTGTCGGTGAGGCTGCGTGCCTTGCGGGCATCGAAGCCCCATTTCTTCAGCGTCTTCGGCCGAAGATTCAGGGTCACCAGCGCGTTCAGCTGGCCGGCGTTGGGGATGGTCGTGATCGGCCCGAGGATGCCCTTCGGTTCAGAGACGCAAGTGCCGTTGTAGGCCTTGATCCGCTTCAGATACAGCTCGACCAGCTGAGTCGAGGTCAGTTCCTTGGCCAGGATTGCCTGCTGGATGTCGGGGATCGTCGCTTCTTCGAGATGGAACGAGGCCGCCTGTGCGGAGAGGCTGGCAGACAACAGGACCGCAGCAAGCAAGGCAGGATTTTTCATGCGACGCACTCAGTAGGTGATGACATCGGTCTTCAGCGCCGGTGTGTGCCTGGGCAGCACGCGCGCCTGGGTGGCCTGCTCGAAGTCGTAGCCGTAGCCGAACAGCTTCGGTTCGCTCCAGGCCAGGCCGAGGAAGGACAGGGTCACCGGCAGGCCGGCGCTGGTCATGCCGGCCGGCACGATCAGGTCCGGGAAGCCGGTCTGGTTGGCGAGGTTGGCGTACATCTGCGGCCGCGGCGCATCCGGCGGCGGGGCTGCGAACGGCGTCGCCGGCATCGGCATCGTCGGGTAGACCAGGGCATCGAGCTGCTGTTGCTGGAACACCGCCTTGGTCGTCGCGGTGACCAGGGCCAGGCCTTCGTTCTTGGCGACCTTGTAGATCGGATCTTCGAGCCCGCCGGTAGTCGCCTCGGCTTCCTTCATGTTGGCGAGACGCCAGGGGTTGGTGTACGCCGTGCCCATCGCATCGAGCTTGGCGATCATCTCCGCCAGGCTCTTCGGATAGTCGGGCTTCAGCGTCTGCAGGTAGACGCCGATCTGCGCCTTGAACTCGCGGCCGCTGATCGGCTTGAGCAGATCGGCGCGGGCCTTGGTCAGCATCTCCGGCAGCTTCACTTCGACGACGGTGGCGCCGAGCGCCTTCAGCTTCGCGTACGAGGCGTCCATGATCTTGTCGACTTCGGCGTCCTGACCCATGAAGTCGCGGGCCACGCCGATGCGCGCACCCTTCAGCGAGCCCTTGACCAGGTACTGCGTGTAGTCGGTCTTGAACTGGCCGGCGCTCGGCGCCGTGGCGGCGTCGGCCGGATCAACGCCAGTCATCACGCCGAGCGCCATGGCCACGTCGGCAACGCTGCGCGCCATCGGCCCGCCGGTGTCGTAGGACAGCGCCAGCGGCACGATGCCGTCGCGGCTCATCAGGCCGCGCGTCGGCTTCAGGCCGGCGATGCCGTTGGCCGAGCAGGGATAACGCACCGAGCCGCCGGTGTCGGTACCGAGCCCGAACTGCGCGTAGCCGGCGGCGATGCCGGCACCGCTGCCGCCCGAGGAGCCGCGCGGCCCCTTGGTCAGATCATGCGGGTTGAGCGTCTGGCCGCCGAGCGAGCTGAAACCGTCGGGCCCGTTCGCGGTGGATGCGAATTCGGAGAGATTGGTCTTCGCCAGGATGATCGCGCCGGCTTCGCGCAGCTTCTTGACCACGAAGGCGTCGTTGGGCGGAATCGAGCCTTTCAGCGCCATCGAGCCGGCCGTGGTCGGCATGTCGAAGGTGTCGAAATTGTCCTTGAGCACGATCGGCACGCCGTGCAGCGGGCCACGCAGCTTGCCGCTCTTGCGCTCCTGGTCGAGCGCCTTGGCCTGCTTCAGCGCCTCGGCATTGAGCAGGATGATGGCATTGAGCTTCGGCCCGGCGTCCTCATAGGCCTTGATCCGCGCCAGATAGGCATTCACCAGCGCTTCGGAACTGAGCCCGGCCTTCATCGCCGCCTGCAGCTCGGCGATGCTGGCCGTGGTGATGTCGAGCTGGGCGGCCAGCGCCTCCGGTGCCAGCAGCGAGGCCGATATGGCCAGCAGCGCGGCTGCGGCCAGGCGGGCACGGGTTGACGGGCGGGCAGACAGCGCACCGCGAGCAAGTGAAAGGCTGCGTCTCATGACGTCCTCGAACGGGGCAGGCAGCGCGGAGTCGCGCTGTTCCTGCCTTTGAGACGCATGCCTGACGCGAGCCCCTACCCGGACGCCGAGTCTCCGGGCTTATCGGCCGCTTGCTGCCACCGGGTGTCAGTCGATCTGGATCGCTTCATGCGCCACCGCCCGCGCCACCGCCGGACGGGCGCGAACGCGATCCATCAGCGCCGCGTAGAGCGGATAGTCCTTGCGCATGTCGACGCCGCAGCGGTTGCCCCAGCGGTAGTGCACGAGCAGAAAGGCGTCGACGACGCTGAACGCCTCGCCCATCGCCCAGGTCTTGCCGGCGAGTCGTTCCTCGATGTCCGCATAGCCGATGCGGATCGCCGCGCGGCCGGCTTCGGCGATGCCATCGATCGCCGCCTTGTCGGTGGACGTGGTGAAGCGCTCCGGGCGGAACACGGTGCGGACGCCGGCCTGATGCATCGTCGTCGCCAGCCAGTTCATCCATTCCAGCGCCCGGACGAATTGTTCCGGGTCTTCCGGCAGCAGGCTGGGACTCGGATGGCGGCGAGCCAGATAGACGGCGATCGCCACCGATTCGGTCAGCACCCGTTCGCCCTGCGCGTCCTTGATCCCCAGCGCCGGCACCCGGCCGCGCGGATTGATGCCCAGATACTCCGGCTTGCGATTCGCGCCTTCGGCGATCACCACCCGCACCGGCTCGTAGGCGATGCCGAGTTCCTCGAGCACGATGTGCGGCGCCAGCGAGCAGGCGCCGGGAGAGTGGAACAGGCGGTATTCAGGGGACATCGGCAGCTCCAGGCAGGCGGGGAATCAGGGTCGCCAGCATGGCGGCAACGCGACATTTCGTCATGTCCGGGTGCGCCCGATCGTCGCCGGCATTGCTCAGCCGACATTCAGGGACGCGGGTTACCATCCGACTCCCCATTCACAGCACGAGCTCTAACCATGCGCGCAGTCCGTACCCTGATTCCGATGATGCTGCTGACGATGAGCGTCGGTGTCGTCCACGCCGACTGGAAGTCCGACCTGAAGAGCGCCGCCAAGCAGCAGGCCGGCGCCAAGGTCGAACAGACCTTGGGCCTCGCCAATCCGGCTCCGGCCGGTGCTAGCGCCTACCTGATCAACCTGAAGAGCGGTGACACCGTGACCAGCCCGTTCCTGGTCCAGTTCGGCCTAAAGGGTGCCGGTGTGTCACCGGCCGGCCTGCAGAGTGTCGACACCGGCCACCACGTGCTGCTGATCGACAGCCCGACCTTCGATGCGACCCTCGCACTGCCACTCGACAACGCCAGCATCAAGCATTTCGACAAGGGCGAAACCGAGACGATGCTGAGCCTGCCGGCCGGCACCCACACGATCCAGCTGTTGGTCGCGGACTGGAAGCAGCAGGCGTTCAATCCTTCGCTGCAGTCGGAGAAGATCACCATCACGGTGAAGGGTGGGGCTGCGGCGCCGGCCAAGAAGTAAGGCGGCTTGGTGTGAGGCGGGAGGGCTTGAAAAGCTTTCCCGTTTTTATTTGTCTGCTTGATCCGCTGGCTTCGGCGCACCATTCCGCGCTGTCGCGCGGGTCACTTTCTTTGGCGCGCAAAGAAAGTAACCAAAGAAAGCGCGCCCCCGGCGCTGCGTCGGATCGCGAGAAACAGAAGCGCGATCCGATGCCCTGTGCTTCTCGGCCATGACGGGGCTTTTCGACGCGCCATCCATGGCGCGGCGAAAAGGCTTCGGCTCCTGCCTCGCCTCCTCCGGAGCCTGTCTGCCATGGCCTGCGATGCTCGGCGCGCTTAAGGGGGACCAACGTCAAAAGCAACAGCAGAATCAAAAGCACGACACAGCAAGTAAAAATCAAAAGCCCGCCGTCACACCGGCGAAAGCCGGTATCCAGGGGCTGCACGCGCGAACTCCTCGACTCTGGATTCCGGCTTTCGCCGGAATGACGTTGTTGATGTGGCGGTGCTTTTGATGGGCCGTTGCCGTGGTTTCTGCTTCTGCCGTTGACGTTATCCCCCCTGCATGCCGCCGAGCATCGCAGCGATCGGAGAGGGACGACCGGCAGGATGCCGGTCGAGCGCTGCCAGGCCATGGATGGCCTGTCGGCGCGGTGCCCCGGAGAGCGCGAGAAGCACAGGGTGAGGGGTTGCGTGCTTTGCGAGCACTGCTCGCAGCAACTCCGAACGCCCGGCCATACTTGGCCGGGCCGGGGGTAGTTAACGAGACCGCACTACATCAATGGCCGACGCGGGGCGCACTTCTTTGGTGACTTTCTTCGGCCGTTCGAAGAAAGTTACCCGCGCGACAGCGCGGAACAGTGCGCTGAAGCCAGCAAGCAAAACCGCAGGTTGATCAAGTCTAAAACCAGCCAGAATCCGTCAAGAGGACCAAGCCCTATCGCCCCTTCCCCGCCGACCAGAACGGCGGCAACTTGGTCTTGGTGAACAACGATTTCGGAATCATCGAATGGATGCCCTTGGTGCCATCGACCACCTGGGTGACGCGGAAGTCCACGCCGATGCTGGACAGCAGGAAGGCGCGCGGGAAATCGAGGCCGTAGGCGTCGGCGAGCAGGCTGTTGGTTTCGCGGATTGCCATCTGCATCGCGTTGTCGAGATCGGGATCAAGACCGAAGGCCATGAAGTGGGACGGATTCTCGGCACGCGGCGCGGTCAAGGTCTTGCCCTTGTGCAGCACGAACTGCAGCACCGCGGTGTTGGCGGTCTCGATGGCGTTAATGGTGACTTCGCCGTCGCCCTGCGCGGCATGAGAATCGCCGGTGAAGAACAGGCCGCCCGGATGGAAGACCGGCAGGAACAGCGAGCTGCCTGCACTCAGTTCCTTGCAGTCGAGATTGCCGCCGAACACGCCGGGCGGACCGCTGCGCCGGTTCGGGCCATCGGAATCCGGGGGCAGCAGGCCCATCACGCCCATGAACGGCGCGAGCGGCACGTCGATGCCCGGCTCGAACTCGCCGACGGTGCGCGCTTCGTCGAAGCGGACGATGCGCATGAACGATTCCTTGATGTCATCCGGAATGCCGCCGCGGCCAGGGCTCATGCCGACCGTGCCATAATGCAGACGCGGCACCACCTTGATCATACGGATCTCGATGCTGTCACCGGGCATCGCGCCTTCGACGGCGATCGGCCCGATCATCATGTGGCCGGTCTTGATGTCGCCCTGGCGCGGGGGTCTCCTTGAGCACGGTGTCGATCTCGCGGATCGCTGTGGTCTCGTCGGCGGTCAGCTTGATGTTGTTTTCCTTGATCCAGACGAAGGGATCCTTGTCCATCCAGCGATTGCCGCCACCGCCGTCGATGCGCACGGTATCGCCGGACTTCACGGTCAGGATCGGTTTCTTCTGCGCCGGGAAGTTGCCGATCACCGAGTTCTCCGGTTTCAGCTTCACCCAGTGGTCGTACTTCGGCAGCGTCGGTGCGGCGGCGTTGGCAGCGGTCGCGAAGCCGGCGAACAAGGCACTCGCCAGCAACGCACTCAGAACGCGACGATCAGTACTCATTGAAGATTCTCTGGATGTCGGCAACGTCTTTGGTCTTGGTCAGCGCCAGCTGCAACAGGATGCGAGCCTTCTCCGGCACCAGGTTGTCGCCGGGCACGATCTTGGCTTCGCGGCGGCGCGGTGTGTCCTGCACGCGGCCGCCGTGGGTGCGGGCGGTAGCGACCACGACGACACCCTTGGCCTGGGCGCGCTTGATCGCGTCGGTCTGGCTGGTGGTCGGGCTGCCGGCGCCGGTGCCGTCGATGACGATGCCCTTGGCGCCGTTGGCGACCATCGCGTCGATGATGTAGCCCGGCGCATCGCGATACGCGTAGGCAATCTCGACGTTCGGCAGATCCTTGTAGTCGCGGCCGGCGAACTCGGAGGCCATCGTGTGCCGGCGCAGCGGTTCGCGATAGAACTTGACGATATCCGGATCGGCAAAACCGATCGCACCGACATCGATGCCCTTGAAGGTCTGCACGCGATAAGCGGAAGTCTTCGAGACATCGCGCGCGGTGTTGATGTACTGATTCATGCAGTGGAGCACGCCCTTGCCCGCCGCTTCCTTGGTGCCGGCGACACGCACGGCGTCATAGAGGTTGCGCGGGCCGTCACCGGACAGCGCCGTCCACGGCCGCTGCGAGCCGACGAAGACGATCGGCTTGGCGGTGTCGATGATCAGGTTCATCAGGAAGGCCGATTCGGCCAAGGTGTTGGTGCCGTGGGTGACGACCACGCCGTCCACCGTCGGGTCCTGCATCAGCACCCGCAAACGGGCAGCAACGCGAAGGTCATCGCCCTGGGTTTCACCGCTGGCGCGATCGACCGGCGGGCGGCCGTCTTCGAGGCGGATGTTGGCGATGGTCGCCAGTTCCGGTTCGTCGTTGAACCAGTCCTGCGGGTCGACTCGCGGCACGCCCTTGCCACCGTAGTTGGCGACGTTCAGGCGCGGCGTGCCACGGCTGGCGATGGTGCCGCCCATCGACATGATGACCACCGTCGGCAGCTTGGTGCCGGGCGGTGGCGCGGCTGGTGGCGGCGCGTAGGTGGGGATTTCGGCGGCGCTCGCGGTCAGCATCGGCGCAGCGGTGAGCAGCGTTGCCGAGATGACGGCAACGATCAGGGAAAGACGGTTCATAAGGGCCCCAAAATGATGATCAGTATTCGTCGAAGATGCGCTGGATCTCGACCGGATCGGTCGTCTTCGTCAGCGCCAGGCGAAGCAGGATGCGAGCCTTCTGCGGCGGCAGGTTGTCGGCGGTGACCTGGCCCTTGGCGGCCACCTTCTCGCTCTTGACCACACGGCCGGAGCCCTTGCGATCGCTCTGCACCACGACCACGCCCTTGTCCTTCAGCGCTGCCAGCGGCTCGGAATAACCCCCGCTGTTGACGATGCCCTTGGCACCCGCCGAGACGAAGGCCTTGACCGCCGCATCGTCGGATTCCTGATAGGCGTAGAGCACATCGACTCTCGGCAGGCTGGTCAGCTTCGAGACATCGAACTCGCTGTGCGAGGTGTGGCGGTAGATCGGCCGGCGATAGAAGACGATGCTGTCGCTGTCGGCGAAGCCGAGCGGGCCGACATCGCGAGCGATGAAGGTATCGACGCGATAGGTGTTGTTCTTGGTGGTGTCGCGGGCAGCGTTGATCTCGTCATTGAGCAGGATCATCACGCCCATGTCCTTGGCCTGCGGCGTCGCTGCCACGCGCACCGCGTTGTAGAGATTCATCGGGCCATCGCGGCTCACCGCGGTGAACGGCCGCATCGCACCGACCACCACCACCGGCTTGTCCGACTTCACCGTGAGGTTCAGGAAGTAGGCGGTTTCCTCGAGCGTTGCCGTGCCGTGGGTGACCACTGCACCGGCCGCTTCCGGCAGCGCCAGCCAGGCATTGACCTGCTGGGCCAGGGTCAGCAGGGTTTTGGTGTCGATGTTGCCGGAGCCGACATTGCTGATCTCGGCGTAGCTGAGCTGGGCGACATCACGCAGCTCCGGCAGATCGTCGACCAGCTCGGACGGCGTCACCCGGCCGTCGGAATACTCCATCAGCTTCTGGCGATGCGCGCCCTTGCTCTGGATGGTGCCGCCGGTGGTGAACAGGCGGACTTGCGGCAGCGCTCCGGCCTGCACCGGCGCCGAGGCCAGCAAGACGAAACAACTGCACCACAACAACGAGCGAATCATCCGCAGCCTCCGGTTTCTTGAGTGAACATCGAATGGTTGATAGGGGCTCATGGCGCTGCTTGCGCCAACTGCTGGTCGAGCTGCTGCATCTGTCTGGCCCAGCCGTCGCGCAGGCGTTTTGCTTCATCAAGGCTCATCGCTTCATGGCCGGGATGGGCGACGCTGCCGCCGCGCGCCAGGGCGCGATCGATGATCTGCAGCGGCTCGGCGATGCCATCGCGCTGCAGGGCCAGTTGTTCGATATCGTCGCGACCGCCGAGCTGCGGCAGCAGCGCGTACTGCACCCAGCGATGGCTGTAGAGCAGCAGCGCCAGCTGGGCATCGCGGGACGAGGAATCCTCGAGCCGCGCCAGCGCGCGGATGCGCGGCAACTCGCGGTCCATCGCGCTCAGCGCCCGGCGGGCATTGCGTTGCGCCTGTTCGCGATCACCGGCGCGGGCGGCCTGCACCGCTTCCTTCAGGGTTTCGGTATAGGCCGGCTGCGGTGCGGACCAGGACGCCGCCGCCACCGTGGTCATCAGGCCCAGCGGCAGGCCGAAGATCAGCAGCGGCCGCAGCCAGTCCCGCAGGCTCGGGCCGCGACGGCCAGCCGGTGCTGGATCAGCTGAACCTGTGGCGCTGCCATCGAGCGTCGCCGCCGTCCCTGGCTTGCGCAGCTTCCAGATGTAGCCATCGAAGTAGTAGTGCATCAGGGTCGACGTGAAGCCGAGCGCCAGCACCGGGATGGTGATCCAGTCGGTCTGGAAATCGGTGGTCAGGCCTTCGCCGTAAGCGATGCAGGCGATCACGTAGAGCACCGCGGCCCAGATCGTGTTGCGGCTGTGCAGCCAGCGGAACCAGCCGGCACGCGTGGCATTTGGGCGCGCCGCGAGGTTGCGGTTGTAGCGCCAGACGATCGCCAGATACTGGGTCATGTGGACGATGCCGACGGTCGCGAAGCCGACCTTGAACGACCAGCCCGGTGCCCACTCGCGGATCAATGCGTTCGGCGTGTAGCTCAGCCACATGACGCCGAAGGTCAGCACCAGCAGCGCCACCTTGGCCGGGCTGACGAACCAGCCGCGCCGCCAGCACCAGAACAGATAGCCGGCGTAGACCACGCTCGCCAGGGCCGCGATCGCGGCGGCACCGCTGGTCATGGCATCGACGGCACCAGCGGGCAGCGCCAGCAACAGCGGCAAGGCCAGCTTGCTATCGAGGTCCTGCAGCAGCTCCGGCAGCCAGGCGCTGGAAGCCAGCAGCAAATAGAGCATCCAGGCGGTGCAGACCATGCGATCCATGCCGGCAGCCAGCGCGCGCGGCGCGGCATTGCCGCGATCGTAGATGCGCATGAAGCCGTAGTGCTGCATCAGGAAATGCCACGGATCCCACAGGGTCAGCAGGATGAACAGGTAGAAGAACTGTTCGAGGCCGTAGCCCTGCGAACGCAGATGAATCAGCACGGCCAGCGACAGGCCAAACGGCAGCAGCGGCGTCAGCAGCCAGCGCCAGCGATCGGCATTGAAGGTGTCGAGATCGCCGTACAGGCGGATGTAGGTCGGCAGGTGATGGGCTACGGTCAGCACCACGTGGGTGACCAGCACCAGGGTTGCAGCGCGTTCCGCCGGCAGCCAGGCGAAGGTGGCGATGGCCAGCAGCAGACAGAGCACGGGCGCGGCGATGATCAGCAGGCCATCGAGGCCCGGCGACAGCACCCAGCGCTGTTGCATCGCCTTGCTCGATCGCTGCCCGGCGCTCTGGGCAGGCGATTCGGCGGACATCGAAAGGCTGTGGTTCATGGCGTCGGCGGTAAGGCAGCGTGGCGGCCTGTACTTTTGACGCGATCGCAGACGCTCCCCCTACCTGCTGATGCCGTCCTCTCGGCAACGAGTCCTCACGGCTCGGCCAGCTGCACACCGCCGGTGACGATGCAGCCGTGCGCCGAGAGTTCGAACACGCCTTCCTGCAACAGCGCCTCCGGCACGTCGATGAAGGCGTCGGACAGCGCCGCGAACGTGCACATCGGCACTGTCGCCAGCAGCTGGATGATCCGCGCGCCCAGCCCGTCCGCCGGCAGCGCGCGGCCATTGATCAGCAGCGCTTCCGGCGTGCGCACCGCAGCCTGCGCCGTCGACAGCCGCAGGATGGTTTCCGGCGCGATGGTCCGCTCGCCGGCGAAGCGCGCCAGCTCGAATTCCGGCACCGGGCGATCGGCCAGCGCGATTTCGCGGCGGTAGTCGGCAAGCACCGCCGGATCGAGCAGCAGATCGCGCAGCGCATCGACGGCGGCACCGAGATCGCCAGCGGTCACCGCAGGATCGGTCGACAAGGTCTGGCGCACGGCCAGGCGCTGCGGTGCGACCCGGGCCAGGGCCCAGCCGAGGAAGTCGTGCATGGTCGGCGGATAGAGGCCGACCGACAGATGAAAGCTCGGCTCGTCGAACGGCAGGGTCTGGTGCCACCAGCCGCGCGGCACGTAGAGCATGTCGCCGGGCGACAGCACGCAGTCGAGCACCACCTTGTCCGGGCACTGCATGGCCATCGCGTCGCTGGTGTGCTCGGCCAGCGGATTCATGAAGGTTGGCTGGAACAGCTGCCAGCGCTTGCGGCCGATCAGCTGCACGGCATAGACGTCATGGGTATCCCAGTGCTTGTCGAAGGCGCATTTGCCGCCGAAGCTCAGATAACCGTTGCCGATGCCGGAGGCGCCGCCCAGCCGCGACACCGCCGCGCACAGCTGGCGCGCTTCGAGCGAATGCAGCTCCATGCGGTTGAAGACCAGCGCAGCACCGCCGCGCAGCAGGCTGTAGAAGCGTTCCTTGATCAGCCGCGGACGGGACATGCCGAGTTCGGCGGCACGCTCGACATAGCTGGCCGGATCGATCGCGCCATCCTGGAACAGCTGCAGGTTCTGCGGCGTCGGCTCGACGGTGTGCAGCAGCGCATCGATGCGGTCCCAGTCGAGCCCGTGCTTGACCACCGCGCCGCGGTACAGCCGCGGCACCGGGCTGGGGCTGATCGTCGACATTCTCGGGGGACCTCCTGCTTCTGCGGCCATGCTCGGCTCCGGGTATGACTCAGGGTTCGCCGGCCAGCGGACCGAAATCCGATGGCGGCTGGCGGCGGTGGGTGGCGGCTTCGTAAGCGGAAGCGATCTTCAGCAGCATCGGCTCGTCGAACGGCCGGGCGACGATGTCCATGCCCACCGGCAACTTCGCAGCAATCGGGCCAACCAGGCGGACGTGATCGTCGCCCTCGGTGCGCTCGCCGCCACCGCCGCCGGCATTGGCCGGGTACTCGACCTTCGGTGCCGAAGGATCGCGAATCAGGTCATAGACCTCGGTGGTGAAGCCGGCCGGCACGGTGATCACCGGGAAGCCCTGCTGGCCGAGGAAGCTCCAGACGCTGGTGCGGCCGTTGATCGGTGGGCCGGACGGCGCGCCGAGTTTGGTCGGCGGCAGGCTGCTGGTGGGATAGATCAGCGCATCGAGCTTCTGCTCGGCCATGCAGGCGGTGACCAGCTGCTGCACGGCGAAGCGGCGCAGCATGCGCTCGGCCATGTTCAGCTCCTGCGCTTTTTCGGTGGTCTCGCGGGTCTTCAGGCGATCCGGGAACTGCGGATCTTTGTGGAAGCGCGCCTTGCTCATCAGATCGGCATTGGTCTTGATGTTGGCGTCGCCGCGCTCCATCAGATAGCGATTCAGCCAGTACTTGCTTTCGCCTTCGGCCTGGGCAGCACCGAAATCACGCAGGGTGATGTTGGCCGGCACCTTGGACGGATCGGCGGCCATGCCGAGCAGGGTGGCGATGTGGTCATTGGTCGGCTTGCCGTCCTTGTCGACCGGGAACTGCTCCGGGAAGCGCCGGGTGAACTGCTTGCCCTGCACCATCGGCGCGTATTTGGCGAAGCAGGCGGTAAACAGATCGCCTTCCGGGCCCGGATCGACGATCGTCGCGCCGAGCGCCTTCAGATCGAGCGCGGCGGTGCTGACCAGATCGATGGTCTGCTCGTCGGCCTTGGTGAACAGCGTCTTGTTCATGTACTCGCGGACCACGCCGATGCGCAGGCCGTCGAGACGCTTGGCACTGGCGAAGCTGGCGTAAGGCTGGGCCGGCGTGCGGCCGATGCTGAACGCGGTGAGTTCGTCGGAAGGGTCATAGCCGGCGATCACGTCGAGCACCTTGGCAGCGTCTTCCACCGTGCGGCAGATCGGCCCGACCCGGGTATTGATGCCGATCTGGATCATGCCGGTACGCGGCACCAGTTCCTGGGTGCCGGCGATGCCGACGGCGCTTGCCGCACTGGCTGGGCCGCGTACCGAAGAACCCGTTTCCTCGGCGATCGCGCAGGTCACCAAATTGGCACCGACCGCCGAGCCGGAACCGCTGGACGAGCCACGCGGCACGCGCTCGGTGTCATACGGGTTGCAGAAGGTGCCGCCGAAGGAACTGCGCGGCACGGCCGAGGCGTACTCGCCAAGGTTCGACTTGGCGATGATGATCGCGCCGGCTTCGCGCAGCCGGGTGATGAATACCGAGTCCTTCGGCGGCCGATCGTTGGCGTAGAAGGCATCGGCACCCGAGGTGGTGCGCATGTCGAAGGTGTCGTACTGGTCCTTGATGGCGATCACCACGCCGTGCAGCGGGCCGGCCAGTTTGTGGCTCTTGGCGAATTCGGCATCGAGCGCGGCG
>NZ_CAISIQ010000285.1 GCF_903885465.1 uncultured Nevskia sp. | reverse complement strand
GACCATCTCCGAGCGTGAATCGCCGGACAAGTATCGGCGCAAGCTCGCAGCAGAAATGGCGACGGCGACGGTCGATGCCGACGGTCGTCTTTCGGTCGGCAGTGGCGACAACCTGGTGCAGGCCGCAGCGAACATCCGTGGCATCGCCCGCTTCATCTCCACGCTCGACCAGGTCACCGACATGCTGGTCGACGGCGTGCCGCCGGACAGCATCGCGGTGATCGACGACTCCGGCGGCACCTTGACCGCGCCGATCCTCGAAGACTTCAAGGCGGTCATCTGCCTGGGCGGCACGGTGCGCTCGCATCTCGGCATCCTGACGCGCGAGTACGGCATCCCCTGCTTCATGAACTGCCAGATCGGTCCGGCGTTGAAGGATGGCGATCCGGTGGAAATGGAGATCAGCGCGCCAGCGGTATCCGGCAGCGATTACGAAGCCGGCAGCGCACGCCGCGCGCAGGTCTGGAAGCTGCCGGCATGAACAGGCTCGACTACCCGGCACTGCTGAACGCGAACGAACTGATCCGCAAGATCTCGGACACCACCTACTGGCTGTGCATCACCCGCACCGTGCAGGAATCCAAGCTGTTCCCGGTGCCGTCGTACATGCTGCTTTCGTATCTCAACGCCTTCTATCGCTGGCCGACGATGCTGCGCAAGGCGGAAGCGGTGATGCCTGCGGAAGCCTTCGGCGACCGCGCGCGCGAGACCAGCCTCAAGCTCAACACCGTCAACACCGCCTGGTGCATTCCGGCGTTCTACATGCTGGGCCGCGAGCTGCTGATGACCATGGGCCTGTTGAAGGCCGAGGACGCGGCCGAGGACGTGGCCTATGTCATGGACTTCACGCGCCGCTTCAACCTCGCCTACCACCGCAACGATGCGCATCTGACCAACAAGGATTTCGGCGACCGCAGTCAGTTGCTCCCGGAACGCACTCTGCAGGTGTTCGAGGCCGATCTGTTCGAAGTCACCGAAGGCGATCGCCTGCACAGTGCTGCGACGCAGCTGATCTCGCAGCTGTCGCAGTACGCCTTCCTGGTCCACTGCGAATGCCGCATCGGCATCCACAACAGCGGCCCCTACGACTTCGGCACTCGCGACGGCCACAAGCGGCAACTGCTGGTACGCGATTTCACCGACCTCGCTGAAGGCGATTTCCCGTGGATGGACGGCATCGCCACCGATCTGCCGTTCAACAACCTGAGCATTCCGGTCGTCCTCAAGAACACCAACTTCAATCTCGTCGATGACTGGGCCTCGTTCGAATCGGAACCGCAGTACGCCACCGCGAATGTCGTCGCGGTCGGCCTGTACACCTCCGATGCGCTGACCGAAGGTTATCTGCCGGTCGGCATGGGCAGCGCGGACGAACTGGCGCAGACCATGGAGCGCTATCGCGAGATCCTGCGCCAGGCCACGGCGGATCTGTGGAAGCGCATCGCCGGCTGGTCGCGCGAGCAGATGATCGATGCCGGCGCGCTGGTCTACTACTCGGTGCCCAAGGAGTTTGCGCACCTCGCCGGCATCTACGATCCGGCCGACTGGTTCACGCTCGATCCGCGTGCGGCGCGCTTCAAGCCGATGCTCAACGACGAATACGGCCGCGACGCGCTCGGCGAGATGGTCGGCCTGATGTCGTATCCGAGCCAGGCCGCCAGCGAGTACGTGATGGCGCGCACCTCCAATGGCGCACGCCACATGATGAGCGGCGTGCCGTATTCGGTGCTCGGCGGCGGCGACTACAGGCCGACCATGGGGCCATCGCTGCCGGGCACCAGCAGCCTGCCGGCGAAGACCGGTGCCTACACCACCAGTCGCGGTCGCCTGAGTCTCGCCGACTACAACGCGGCCGCGGCCGCCTTCACGCCGAAGCTGAACACCGCGCCATGGCGCTGGCTCGACGAGGAATGGCTCAAGTACCACCACCGCGAGCCGCAGGCCGATGCGCTGTACGGCTTGAGCCAGCAGCAGTCGCGAACCCTGCGCGGCAAGGGCGCGGCGCTGAAGCGCGCCGATCTCGACGCCCTGCGCGACGGCAAACCATAAGGAACGACCCGTGGAAATCGGAGACCTGATCCACCGTGCTGCACAGGCCTATGGCGATGACATCGCCCTGGTCGACGCCGAACGGCAGATGAGCTTCAAGGAGCTCGATGCGGCCACCGACCGAGTCGGTCACGGCCTGCTGGCGCGTGGCTTGAAACCGGGCGATCGGGTGGCCGTGCTGCTGCCGCAGAACGTCGAATCTGTGGTCGCCTACTACGCCCTGGCCAAGGCCGGGCTGGTGCGGGTGCCGCTAAACAGTCGAGAGACCCGTGCCGACCACGACTACAAGATCGCCGACTCTGGTGCGGTGGCGCTGCTCCGGGAAGCCGAGGGCGGCCCGGAAGCCGAGCAGATCGTCAGCCTGGCTGCACTGCGCAAGATGGCCGCGACACCGCATACCGCGCCCTGCCGAGTGCCTCGCGCGCTCGATGGCCTGTATCGCCTCGCCTACACCGGCGGAACCACCGGCAAGCCCAAGGGCGTGATGCTGACCACCAACATCGAGCTGGCCGAGATCGCCAACTTCCTGGCCGACGTGCTGCCGGACATCCGCCGTGGCGACACCATGCTGCACGGCGCGCCGGTGACGCACGGCAGCGGCGGCTTCCTGCTGCCGCATCTGATGCGCGGCGCGCGCAACCTGATCCTGCCGAAGTTCGATCCCGAGCAGTTCATCGATACGATGGAGCGCGAACAGGCGACGGCGACCTTCCTGGTGCCGACGATGATCTCGATGCTGCTCGATCAACCGAGCCTTGCGACGCGCAAGCTGGCGCTGCGGCGACTGGTCTACGGCGCGGCACCGATCGCGCCGACCGTGCTGCAGCGCGGGCTCGAAGTGCTCGGCAAGGTCTTCGTGCAGATCTACGGCCAGGCCGAGGCGCCGATGTGCATCAGCTGCCTGCAGCCCGAGGATCACGACCGGCTCGGCTCTGCGGGACGCGCCTACTCGCTGGTCGGCCTGCGCATCGGCGACGAGCAGGGCTGCGAGCTGCCGGTCGGCGAAACCGGCGAAGTGCTCGCTCGCGGCACCTGCATGATGAGCAGCTACTGGCAGCGCCCCGAGGAAACCACCGCCAAGTTCACCGCCGATGGCTGGCTGCGTACTGGCGACATGGGTTACCTCGATGCCGATGCTTTCCTCTACCTCGTCGATCGCAAGAACGATCTGATCATCAGCGGTGGCTTCAACGTCTATCCGCGTGAAGTCGAGGACGTGCTGCTCGCCCATCCGCAGGTTTCGGAAGCGGCGGTCGTCGGTCTGCCGGACGAGCGCTGGGGCGATCGCGTCCACGCAGTGGTGTCGCTGCGGGCGCCGGTCAGCGAAGCGGACCTGCTGGCCTTCTGCGCCGAACGCCTGGCTGGCTACAAGCGGCCGCGCGGCGTCAGCGTGCTCAAGGAATTGCCGAAGAGTGCGGTCGGCAAGATCCTGCGCCGCGAAGCGCGGCTGAGAGTCCTCGAACAACACGCGCAGGAAGTCACCTCATGAGCTTCGACGCCCTGCATCTGCTGGCACTGCGCCGCAAGGCCGATCTCGCCAGCCTGGTCCAGGCCGGCGGCATCGATGGCGCGGTGCTGGAAGCGGCCCTCGCGCCGGCGATCGCCGATGGCCGGGTGATCCAGGCCCGTGGTCTCTACGTGCTGGCGCCAGCTGGCGCGGCGTGGTTGCAGTCGCAGTATCCGCAGGTGTTCGCCGCTACCCGTGCCGACAGCGTGCTGGCTGCCGAATACCAGCGCTTCGAACTCATCAACCGCGAGCTGAAGACGCTGATCACGCAGTGGCAGACGCTCGAGGTCGGCGGCAAGCCGGTGCTCAACGATCACTCCAATGCCGATCACGACGCGCGCATCCTCGATCGCCTTGCAGCGCTGCACGAACGCGCCGAAGCGCAGATCGCGTGCATGGCAGCTCGCTTGCCGCGACTCGGCCGCTATGCCCTGCGCCTGAGCGAAGCGCTGGATCGCGCCGAGGCCGGCGAACTCGACTGGGTCAGCAGCATCCGCTGCGACTCGTACCACACGGTCTGGTTCGAGATGCATGAAGACCTGCTGCGCCTTCTCGACAAGCGGCGGGAAGAATGAACGGCAAATGGACGCACTGGCTGGCCGACGCCGCAGCACCCGCGCGCGCGCAGATCGGTGGCAAGGCCTGGAGCCTGGCGCAGATGGCCGCGCTCGGCCTGAACGTGCCGCCGGCCTTCGTGGTCACCACCGCAGCCTGCACGGCCTGGTTCGAAGGCGGACGGGCCTGGCCTGAAGGACTGGAGCAGGAACTCGCCGACGGCATCGCCTTGCTCGAACGTGCCACCGGCCGCAGCTTCGGTGGCAGCGAGCGCGCGCTGCTGGTGTCGGTGCGCTCCGGTGCCGCGATCAGCATGCCGGGGATGATGGACACCGTGCTGAACCTCGGCATCAACGATGAAGCCGAGCGCGCGCTGGCCAGCGAATCCGGCAGCGCCGGCTTCGCTGCCGATACCCATCGCCGCTTCTGCGAGCTGTACGGCCGCATCGTGCTGAAGGCTACGCCGATGGAGCATGCGAACGCCGAGACGCTGCGCGCAGCAGTACTCGCCGAAGTGGGTGAGGCCATTCCCCGGCAGCCCGTCGAGCAGCTGAAGCGAGCCGTGATGGCGGTGTTCGATTCCAGTCGTTCGCGCCGCGCGCTCACCTATCGCAAGCATCAGGGCCTGCCGGCCGACTTGCCGACCGCGGTGACCATCCAGGCGATGGTGTTCGGCAATCTCGATGGCGATTCGGGCACCGGCGTGATGTTCTCGCGCAATCCCTTGAGCGGCGAGCGCCTGCCCTACGGCGAATACCTGCCCCATGCCCAGGGCGAGGACGTGGTCTCCGGCACCCGCACGCCGGAGCCGCTGGACAGCTTGCGCAGGCAGTTCCCGCAGCTGCATGCGCAGTTGCTGGCCGGCGCGGAAACGCTGGAGCGCGCCGAGCGCGACATGCAGGACATCGAGTTCACCGTCGAGCGTGGTCGCCTCTATTTCCTGCAGTCGCGCTCGGCGAAACGCTCGCCGGAAGCCGCGATCCGCACTGCCGTCGACTTCGCCGACGAAGGCTTGATCACACGGGCGCAGGCGCTGTCGCGGGTCAAGGCCGAGCAGATCGATGCGGTGTTGCGGCCACGCCTGGTCGAAACACAGGCGCGCGACGCGCTGGTGCTGGCGCGTGGCGAACCGGCCAGCCCGGGCATCGCCGCCGGGTTGGTCGTCGACGACTGCGATCACTGCGAGCGACTGGAACTCAGCGGTCAGCCCGCGGTGCTGTGCCGCGCCACGACCAGCCCCGAAGACGTGCACGGCATGATCGCTTCGGCCGCCGTGATCACCGAACAGGGCGGCTCCACTTCTCACGCCGCCGTCGTCGGCCGCCAGCTCGGCAAGCCCTGCGTGGTCGGCTGCGGCGACGGCACGCTGGCCTTGCTGCGCGGCCGCATGGTCACCGTCGACGGCGATCGCGGCCTGATCTACGACGGCCTGCTGGCCACCGAGATCCCGAGTGAAACCGATCATCCCTGGCTGGCCCGTCTCGCCGCCTGGACCGAAGGCCGGCCGCTGCGCGCAGCACTGGCCGCCGCGCAGCCATGAACCACCACCATCATCAGCGGGAGCCAGGCCATGGCCTTGAGTGAAAGCGAAATCCTGCGGGTACTCGACATGTTCGACCGCTCCAGCTGGAGCGAGATGCTGCTGCAGAGCGGCAGCATGAAACTGCTGATCTCCAAGACCGGGCGCGTGCAGAGCCAGCCGCCCACCGCAACGGCGCTGCAGCCTGCGCCTGCTGCTGCACCAGTTCCTGCGGCTAGCGCTGCCCCGCCCGCAGCAGCGGCAGCGGTACCTGCGATCGACCCGTGCTGGATTGCAGTCAAGGCGCCGATGCTCGGCCACTTCTATGCGGCACCGAAACCGGGTGCTCCACCGTTCGTGACGCTGGGTCAGATGGTCACCGCCGAGGACACGATCGCGATCCTCGAAGTGATGAAGCTGATGAACCACGTCAAGGCCGGTGTCGCCGGGAAGATCGCGCGCATCGCCGTGGCCGATGGCGACCTGGTCGAGTTCGAGCAGGCGCTGATCTACATTCAGCCGGCATGATCGCGAAGCGCATCCGCCGGGTGTTCATCGCCAATCGTGGCGAGATCGCGGTGCGCGTGGTGCGCGCCTGCCGTGCGCTCGGCATCGAGTGCGTGGTCGGCGTCTCGTCGGCGGATCGCGACACGCTGGCCGCCAGACTCGCCGACCGCGCGATCTGCATCGGGCCGCCGATGGCGCGCGACAGCTACCTGCAGGTGCCGACCATCATCACCGCCGCCAAGGGCACTGGCTGCGATGCGCTCCATCCCGGCTATGGCTTCCTGTCCGAGCGTCCGGCGCTGGCTGAAGCCTGTGTCGCCAACGATCTGACCTTCATCGGCCCGAGCGCCGCTGCGATGCGTGCAGCCGGCGACAAGATCGAGGCGCGCAAGCGTGCCGAGCAGATCGGTGTGCCGCTGGCCGCCGGTTCTCGCGAGATCGAAACCGTCGACGAGGCGCGGCAGATCGCCGAGCGGGTCGGCTATCCGGTGCTGCTCAAGGCGTCGGCTGGCGGTGGCGGCCGCGGCATGCGCGTGGCGCGCGATGCCCACGAGATCGGCGAGCGCTTCGAGCAGGCATCCAGCGAAGCGCTGGAGGCTTTCGGCGATGGCCGGCTGTTCCTCGAACGCTTCGTCAAGCGGGCGCGGCACATCGAAGTACAGGTGCTCGGTGACAGCCACGGCAACGTCGTGCATCTGCATGAGCGCGATTGTTCGGTGCAGCGCCGGCACCAGAAGATCATCGAGGAAGCACCAGCGCCGGACCTACCCGAAGCCACCCGCCAGGGCCTGCTCGATGCCGCGCTGCGCTTCGCTCGCAGCATCGGCTACAGCAGCGCCGGCACCGTCGAGTTCCTCTACGACACCGCTGGCGATCGCTACTACTTCCTGGAAATGAACACCCGCATCCAGGTCGAGCATCCGGTGACCGAAGCGATCACCGGCATCGATCTGGTTGTCGAGCAGATCCGCATCGCCGAAGGTGCGCCGTTGTCTTTTGCGCAGGCCGATGTCAAGGTTCGTGGCCATGCGATCGAATGCCGGATCAATGTCGAAGATGCCGATCGCGACTTCATGCCCTCGCCCGGTCGCATCACGCGCTGGGAGTTGCCGGTCGGCGATGGCATCCGCATCGACAGTCACGGCTACGCCGGCTATCGGGTGCCGCCGTACTACGACTCGCTGCTCGCCAAGCTGATCTGCGCCGGCGCCGATCGCGGCGCCGCGATCACGCAGACCCTTGCAGCGCTCGACCGGATCGCCATCGAAGGCGTGCACACCAATCTGTCGTTCCACCGATTCGTGCTGTCGCATGCCGATTTCGCTGCCATGCGGGTATCGACGCGCTGGATCGAAAACACCGGTATGAGCCAATACCTCGAACACCGCAGGAGCCAAGCATGAGCCGCACCATCCGCTTCATCGACCAGACCCTGCGTGACGGCCAGCAGAGCTGGTGGGGCATGCGCATGCCCGCCGCGATCTCGCTGGCCCTGGCGCCGGACCTCGACCGCGCCGGCTATGACGAGCTCGACATCACCGGCTCCTCGCTGTTCGAGATCCAGGTCAAACACTGCAAGGAAGACCCCTGGGAGAACCTGCGCCTGCTGTCGGCGGCGATGCCGCGCACCAAGCTGCGCGCCGGCACGCGCTCGAACGGCATCGTCACCTTCAACCTGACGCCGGATGTGGTGATGGACTTGTGGATCCAGCGGCTGGCCGCGAACGGCATCCGCTCGTTCTGGATCTACGACGGCCTGTTCAACATCGACAAGATCAGCCGCCTCGCCAAGGTCGCGAAAGCGGCCGGCTGCGAAGCGGTGCCGACGATGCTGTTCAGCTCCAGCCCGTACCACACCGATGCCTACTACGCGGAGCGCGCCAAGGAACTGGCGGCGCTCGATGTCGATGGCATCGAGATCGAGGATGCCAGCGGCGTGCTGACGCCGGAGCGCACCCGCAGCCTGTGCAAGGTGGTCAAGAAGGCGATCGGCAGGAAGCGGCTGGAACTCCATTTCCACAACAACACCGGCCTGGCGCCGCTCAACTACATCGAGGGGCTCGAGCAAGGGGCGGACACCATCCACACCATCTGCCGGCCGCTGGCCAATGGCGTGGCGCATCCGTCCACCGAAGCGATGCTGCGCAACATCGCAGCGAAGGGCTGGAACTCGACCGTGAACCTGGAAACCGTCGAGCGTGTCTCCGACAAGCTGCGCGCGATCGCCGAACAGGAAGGGTTGCCGATCGGCCAGCCGGCCGAGTACGACCTGTTCCACTACGAACATCAGTTGCCCGGCGGCATGACAGGCACCCTGAAGAACCAGCTCAAGGATCGCGGCATCGAAACCAGCCTGCCGGCGATCCTTGAAGAGATTGCGACGATCCGCCACGAGTTGGGTTACCCGGTGATGGCGACACCGTTCTCGCAACTGATCGGCACGCAGGCGGTGATGAACCTGATGACGCCGGGCGAGCGCTACAAGTTCGCGCCGGACGAGATCATCACCTATGTGCTCGGCCATTACGGCAAGCCGGTGGGGCCGCTGGACGAGAACGTCAGGGATCGCATCCTGTCGACACCGCGCGCCAAGGATTTCATCAACTGGACGCCATCCCAGCCTTCGCTCGAAGAGCTAAGGAAGGATTTCGGCAAGGTCTCCGATGACGAACTGATCCTGCGCCTGCTGGTGCCGGAGAAAGACATCGCCGCGATGCGCGCCGCCGGCCCGCCGAAGCGCGATTACGTGATCCGCGGAAAGGACAGCGCCGCCGTCGCGCTGATCGAGAAGCTGATGAACCGGACCTCCGGCACCCAGATCGAATTCGCCAACGGTGATTTCTCGCTGCAACTCGGCAGGACCACCTCATGAGCGCCAGCCCGAACAAGCGCCGCGCCGGTGAAGTGATGGGCGGCGCCTTCGTTGCCGATCCGCGTCCGGTGGTCGAAGGCCAGCAAGTGCTCGGCGCTCGCTGTGCAAGCTGCGGCTACACCACGGCGCCTGCCGCGCCCTGGTGCCCGGCCTGTCAGAGCCGCGATCAGCAGCGCGTCGCGTTCGGCCCGCTCGGCACGGTCTGGTCCTCGACCTTGGTGCAGATTCCGGTCGGCCGCTGGAAGCCGCCGTATGCGCTGGCCTATGTCGATCTCGACGACGGCCCGCGCGTGCTCGCCCATCTCGCTGCACCGGCGATGCTGAAAGCCGGCAGCCGCGTCCGCATCATCGGCGCCGACGAAGGCGGCGACCTGATGGTAACCAGCGAGAGCGCGACATGAGCAACCGTCATCCCGTCGTGATCCGTGGCGTCGGCACGTCCGACTACGGCCGCTTCCCAGAACGGCGAGTCGAATCGCTGGCCTGGGACGCGATCCTCGAAGCGATGCAGGACGCCGGCACCGAAGCCGCGGAGATCGACGCCGTGTTCGTCGGCAGCGTGTTCGGCCCGCCCGGCATCGCCACGCGCACCCTGCGCGGCATCGGCATCGGCGGCGTGCCGGTGCTGACCATCGAAGCAGCCTGCGCCAGTGGCACGGCGGCTTATCACGAGGCGGTCGAAGCGGTGGCCGGCGGGCGCTACCAGTGCGTGCTGGTGTTCGGTATCGAGCATCTGTCCTCGCTGTTCACCAGCGGCGCGATCGTGCCCGAAGCGACCGATCCCGAAGGCCGCGCCGGCCTGCCGTTGCCCGGCCTCTATGCGCTGCAGGCGCAGCGCTACATCGACCTGTACGGCGCCACGCCGGAGCAGTTCGCCGAGGTCGCCGTGAAGAACAAGAGCAATGGCACGCGCAACCCGCGCGCCCAGTTGCGCGGCAGCGCGCCGACCGTCGACGAAGTGTTGAGTTCGAGGATGATCGCCGAGCCGCTGACATTCCTGCAGTGCTGCCCGGTCAGCGATGGCGCCGGCGCGATGGTCATCAGCCGGCCGCGGGGCCGCGCTGGCGAAGTGCGGGTGCTGGCGTCGGCGATGTCGTCCGGGCGTCTCTGGGATCATCGATCGAACGAATTCTGGGGCGAAGGCCCGGTGCGCGCCGCCGCGCAGATGGCTTATGCGCAGGCTGGCATCCGGCCATCCGAGGTCGACGTCATCGAAGTGCATGACTCGTTCACCATCGGCGAAATCGGGGTCATCTGGTTGAAGAAGGAAAAAGCGGCGGTTTGGGATTCCTTCAAAATCAATGGCTTACAAGTGTTTTTTGTATAATTGCGTTTATTAACAATGACTTATGGTAGGCCTCAAAATGGCCCTTC
>NZ_CAISIQ010000284.1 GCF_903885465.1 uncultured Nevskia sp. | reverse complement strand
TCGCCGACCGCGATCGCCAGACCGCCCAGGGTCATCGTGTTGATCGACAGCTCCAGCGCCTGAAGCGCCAGGATCGCGGCGAGCACCGACAGGGGAATCGCGGTCAGCGCGATCAGCGTCGCGCGGCCGCTGAGCAGGAACACGAACAGGATGATCGCGACGATCACCGCGCCGTCGCGCAGCGCATCGAGCACGTTGCCAACCGAGTGGCGAATGAAATCGGCCTGCCGGAACACAGTCAGCCGGGTCGCGCCTTTCGGCAGACCGGCATCGAGTGTGGCCAGCCTTGCTTCCAGCGCGTCGGTCAGCGCCAGCGTATCGACCCCGGGCTGTTTCTGGATCGCCACGATCACCGCCGGATGGCCGTTGGCGCCCGCCATGCCGCGCGGATAGCGATGACCGATCGCCAGATCGGCGACTTGCCCCACGCGGATCACTGCCGCGCCGCGCTGAGCGACGGCGACCTGGTTCAGCGCTTCGAAATCGAAGGGCCGGCCAACGCTGCGCAGAGACACTTCGCGACCGCCGGATTCGACCAGCCCGGCCCCCAGGTTCTGGCCATGGCCGCGCAGCGCGCTTTCCAGCTCAGTCAGGGTGACGCCGAGTTGGCGCAGACGCTGCGGGTCCGGCTGCACCTCGTATTGGCGAATCTCGCCACCGATCGCCAGCACCTGCGCGACACCGGGCACTGCGAGCAGAGCTGGCCGCAAGGTCCATTCGGCGTGATCGCGCAAAGCCTGAGGACTGACACCCTCGCCCTGCAATGCGACGAGCAGGATCTCGCCCATCAATGAAGTCGGCGGACCAATCCGCGGCGCAAGCCCCGCAGGCAACTGGCTGCGCGCAGCGTCGAGCCGCTCGGCAACCAGCTGGCGGCTGCGATAGAGATCAGCCGCCCAGTCGAACTCGGCATAGATGATGGAGATGCCGGCGCTCGCAACCGAACGCAGCCGGGTGATGCCCGGCAAGCCGCTGAGTGCGGTTTCCAGCGGATAGCTGACCTGGGTTTCGACGTCTTCGACAGCCAAGCCAGCGGCTTCGACCTGCACAGCGACAGTCGGCCGCGTCAGATCCGGCAGCACGTCGACCGGCAGTCGTCCGGCCTGATACAGGCCGACCGCTACCAGCACCAGGGCCAGCGCCAGAACCAGCACGCGGTTGCGCAGGCTAGCATTGAGGATGGTGGCGAACATCGCGCTTCAGCCCCGTTCCGGCGCGCTGCGGCGCTGCAAGGCCAGCACGGCGAGCAGCGGCAACAGCAGCAGGACCAGGCCGCCGCCGCTGCGGGTTTCGCTGGCAGCGGTCGCCACCGGCTTCGCTGGCAGAGGGCCTTCGAGCGTTTCCGTCCAGCCGTTGCCACGCAATTCGAAATGCGTCAGCGGCTGGTCGTCGTCCGTCAGTAGCGCAGCCGGGATCAGCCAGCTGCCCGGCGCCACATCGGCGGCCTGCAGGCTACGACTGCCGATGCCGACGTGCAGCGCGACGCCGGCCAGCGGCGCATTGCTCGCGTAGTCATCGGCATAGATGTTCAGAGCGCCATCGGCGGCACGAACGGCGACCAGTTCGACTCTCGGCGTGGCCAGGCTCAGACGCGCGCCATTGACTGCAGCCGGCGCCGCAACAACCGCTTCGTCTTCGTCGTGGTCGTGGCCTTCATGCGCTTGCGAGACCAGCGAAGTCGACAGGCACAGCGTCGCCAGCAGACGCAGGATCGTCTTCATCGAGGCGCTCCCGGATCGGCATAGCGGATGTCGTGAGCGAAGGCGGGATCGTCGAGCGTGCGCAGGAAGGCCAGCAGCGCATCGCGCTCGCCATCGTCGATACGGATACCACCACGCAGCGCCGGATCGAGCGCAGCACTGTCGACGACACCGCTGCGGTAATGCTCGACGACCTGCTCCAGGGTGTCGAAGCGACCATCGTGCATGTACGGCGGCGTCAGGCCGAGGTTGCGCAGGCTGGGCACACGGAAGCGGCCACGATCCTCGTCACGACCACTGATGGTCGAGCGGCCCGGGTCTTTCGGTTCGGCATCAAGGCCATTGCTGCGATAGCTGAAATCGCTGAGCAGCGGCTCCGTGTGGCAGCTCGCGCAATGAGCGCGGAAGCTGGCCAGGCCGGTTTGTTCGGTGACGCTCAGCGCATCGGTATCGCCGGCGCGATAACGGTCATAGCGGCTGTTCGCCGACACCAGAGTGCCGGTGAACTGGGCCAGCGCGCGCAGCAGGCGTTGGCTATCGATCTCCGGCGTGCCGAAGGCGGCGGCGAAACGCGCCGGGTACTCGGCATCGGCGCGCAGCTTGATCAACAGATCCGGCAGGTTCTGGTCCATCTCGACCGGATTGGCCAGCGGCCCCAGCGGCTGCAGTTCCAGGTGATGCGCCGAGCCATCCCACATCAGCTGCGGCTGCCAGGCGAGGTTGAACAGGCCGGGCGCATTACGCTTGCCGTTCTGATTGCGGATGCCGTGGCTGACCGGATGATCGTAGTGGGCGAACGCCGCGAACTGCTGATGGCAGCTGGCGCAGGCGACGCTGCCGTCGCGCGACAGCTTCGGGTCGTAAAACAATTGACGCCCAAGCGCGAAGCCGGCGTCGGTGATCGGGTTGTTGCTGAAGTCATAGATCGGCCGCGGCCAGCCGGCTGGCACCGTGAAGGTCGGCGTGCGTTGCAAGGCGAGATAGCCCACCAGCTGTTCGACGCCGCCGCGCGCATTCAAGGCCAGGCCGCCGAACACCGCGAGCAGCAGCGCCGCGAGCAAGGCGACTCTGCCCGCGCTGCGACGGGGCACCAGGCGGGGCTTCATGGGCGATGAGGCGCGCCGGCGGGCTCGTGATGGATGTGATCGACGCTGAGCAAGCTACCCAGACGATCGGCCAGCGGCAGGCCATCCTTCGCCTGCATCACCAGCGGCTGCTCGGCGAACTTCAGCGGCGCTGCACCGCCGAGAAAGGCGGCGAGATCGGCGTGCAGGTGGACGGTCGGCTGGATGTCGGCGGACACCCGCACCGGCTTCGGCGCGAACGGCAGGAACACGGTGCGCTGCAAGCCGTTGCCACCAAGGTGCAAGGTGACGGTGTGGTCTGCTTCCGGCGATGCTGGCGACGAGCCTTCGAGCTTGAAATGGATGTAGCCGGTCGCCCAGGTCCAGAACATGCCGTGCGCCGGATCGAGCGCCCCGGTCTGCGCGCCGCTGCCGTTGCGGGTTTCGTCGACGCCGATGGTGAACTCGACGCCGCTGTACTCGCCCGCCGGTGCCGGTGGCAGCAGGAAATGCGTGGTCTCCGGCTTTGCGGCATCAATCAGGTAGTAACCCTCGGGCGACTGCAGATCCTGCGGCGGCGCCTGCCAACTGCCATCGGCGCGCAGCAGACGCGGATTCGACAGGTAGTACTGCAGCCGCTTCACGCTCAGGGTTTCGCCGGCCGGCGTGGTCAGCGTTTCGCCAATCACCAGCGGCGCCGCAGCCACGACATGGCTGATCTCGACCTGGATCGCCGGAAGCGACGGAGCCGCCTGCCGGCAGGCAGCCAGCACGACGAACAAGGGCAGGAGCAGCAGCGAGCGCGGGAAAGCGGGCACGAGACAGAGCGTTCAGTTCGAAAGACGCCGCGATATTATCGAATAAAGATTTGTCTTATTAGATCAATTTGCGATCATGAAATGTCGATAAGTGGCAGCGGGTTCGATGAAATGACCCGGACCCGATCGGCCAGCCTCGGGGACTCGACAGGAACCTCACCGTGCGACCGCTGTCCGCCCACTACAGCTCATACCAATCACCCGGCAGGCACTTGCTAGGATCGCCGCCTGCCACGCCAACCGCACAGGAAGCCGACACATGACCACCACACTCAAGCTCAAGGACCCCACGCTGCTGCGCCAGCAATGCCTGATCGGCGGCGAGTGGATCGGCGGCGAGGCCACGATCGAGGTCCACAACCCGGCAAGCGGCGCGCTGCTGGCCAGCGTGCCGAAGCTGGGCAGCAAGGAAACCCGCGACGCGATCGAAGCGGCCAATGCCGCCTGGCCGGCCTGGCGGGCGCGCACCGCGAAGGATCGCGCTGGCCTGCTGCGCACCTGGTTCAACCTGATCATGGCCAACCAGGAAGATCTCGCGCAGCTGATGACCGCCGAGCAGGGCAAGCCGCTGAGCGAGTCGCGTACCGAGATCGCCTACGCGGCGTCGTTCATCGAATGGTTTGCCGAGGAAGGCAAGCGCACCTATGGCGATGTGATTCCGCCGACCTTGGTCGGCCAGCGTCTGGTCATCACCAAGGAGCCGGTCGGCGTCTGTGCGGCGATCACGCCGTGGAATTTCCCTGCGGCGATGATCACCCGCAAGGTCGGCCCGGCACTGGCGGCGGGTTGCACGATGGTGGTCAAGCCGGCGTCGCAGACGCCGCTGTCGGCGCTGGCACTGATGGTGCTCGCCGAACGAGCCGGCATTCCGGCCGGCGTGCTGTCGGTGGTCACCGGCGCGGCCAGTGAAGTCGGTACCGAGATGGCGACCAACCCGCTGGTCCGCAAGCTGACCTTCACCGGCTCCACCGAAGTCGGCCGCACGCTGATGGGCCAGACCGCGGCGACGATCAAGAAGGTGTCTATGGAACTCGGCGGCAACGCGCCGTTCATCGTCTTCGACGATGCCGATCTCGATGCCGCCGTCGAAGGCGCGATCATTTCCAAGTACCGCAACGCCGGCCAGACCTGCGTCTGCTCGAACCGCATCTACGTGCAGGCCGGCGTCTACGAAGCCTTCGCTACCAAATTCGTTGCCGCCGTGCAGAAACTGACCGTCGGTGATGGCGCTGCCGAGGGCGTCAAGGTCGGCCCGCTGATCGACGACAAGGCAGTGACCAAGATCGAGGAACACATCCACGATGCACTGGCCAAGGGCGGCACGCTGCTCACGGGCGGCAAGCGCCACGCGCTGGGCGGCTCGTTCTTCGAACCCTCGGTGATCGCCAACGCCACGCAGGACATGCTCGTGGCCCGCGAGGAAACCTTCGGCCCGCTGGCGCCGCTGTTCCGCTTCGACACCGAAGAGGAAGCGATCGCCATGGCCAACGACACCGAGTTCGGCCTGGCCAGCTACTTCTATGCCCGCGACGTCGGCCGCGTCTGGCGGGTATCCGGCGCGCTGGAGTACGGCATGGTCGGCGTCAACACCGGCCTGATCTCCAACGAAGTCGCGCCGTTCGGTGGCGTCAAGCAATCCGGCCTCGGCCGCGAAGGCTCGCATTACGGCATCGAGGATTATCTGGTCGTGAAGTACACCTGCATGGCGGGGCTTTGAAACCTGGCCTTGGGGCGGCGGCGGTGCCGCCGGCTCAAGGCTCAGCGCTACTTCAATCCCGCCAGAAATTCCAAAATCGCCGCATTGGTCTCCGCCGGCTGCTCCTGCTGGATCCAGTGGCCGCTGTCCTTGAAGATCTTGGCGCCGACATAGTTCGGCATCCGTTCCGATGCTCGGGCGATCGCTTCCTGACCCCAGCCGGTGGCAACGTCGAACTCGCCGCCGATAAACATCGCAGGAGCCGTCAGCGGCTGGTCGGCCTGGGCTTCCAGGTCATGCCAGGCGTTGACGAGGTTGTGATAGAAGGCCAGCGGCCCAATGAAACCGGAGCGCTCGAACTCGTTGGTGAAGACGTCAAGATCGGCTTCGGTGAACCAGGCGGGCATTGTTTCCGGCTGCATGAAGCGATCGGACATCCGGCCACCTTCGGCGATCGACATGGCGCTGCCGCGAATCAGCGCGACCTGATCCAGGTTCGCGAAATCCGGCAGCAACGCTTTCAGCGGCGCGCCGGACAAGGACCACACCGCACCACGCAGCCAGCCGCGTACATCGCTTTCGATCTCGTTGATCGAGGCATCCATCGCGCCTAGATAATCCTGGTAGAAGATCTGGCCGGGGCCGGCCAGTTCGGCGTGCAGCTTGCCCGGATGGAGCTCACCGAACGGGCTGCCCGGCAGCGCCACCAAGCCGCGACCGGAGAACGGCACGCTCATGCCGATCACGCCGGTGAACACCTCCGGATGCAGCCAGGCCGCGGTCCACGCCACCAGCGCGCCCCAGTCATGGCCGATGACCACGGCGGTCTTTTCGCCAAGCGCATGGACCACGCCGACGACATCGCCGACCAGCGCGTGAATGCGATACGCATCGGTATTGGCGAACTTCGATGAGCGCCCGTAACCGCGCTGATCGATCGCCACTGCCCGGTAACCGGCTGCGGCCAGTGCCGTCAGCTGATGCCGCCACGAGTACCAGGATTCCGGGAAGCCATGGACCATCACAACCAGCGGGCCACTGCCCTCTTCGACGGCATGGATGCGGACGCCATTGACGGACAACAGATGGTGCTTGCGGCTGGACATGAGTGGGCTCTCGATAGGGGTCACGAAGTGTGCCGAAGCCGGCGCTGGGCTGCATGACGGTGGCGGCGAAATGCGAGTCGAACGAAAGCCGCGTCGACTCAGGCCTTCACCGGCGCCTCGTTCAGCGACTGCATGTACGCGGCCAGCATGTCGCTGAGGCAGTCGATGATCTCGTCCTTGCGCAGATGCGAGTTCGGCTGGCTCAGGTAGCGGATCAGGGTCATCAGCGTGCTGTTGATGATCACGAACAGCACGGCATGCGGATTGGCGATGCGGAACTGGTTCAGATGGCGCAGCAGATACAGCCGGCAGACCTCGAACATGTGCCTTTCGAGCACGTCGACCACTCGCATCGAATGCAGCTGGTGCCAGTTGCGCGCCAGTTCCAGATACAGGCCCTCATCCTTCTGCATGAACGCGAATACCGCCGATAGAAGGCCGTGCACGGTGCTGCGCACGTCGGCATCGAGCAGGCTGTCGATGCGCTGATCGATGAGCCCGGCGAGATCGCGGCTCAGGCGATCCAGCAGCGCTTCAAGCAACGCGCCCTTGCTGTCGAAGTACTGATACAGCGAGCCGACGCTGACCCCGGCCAGCACGGCGATGTGGTTGGTGTTCGCGTGTGCCAGGCCGTGTTCGGCAATTGCCCGGCCAGTCGCTTCGATCAGCGCATCGACCATTTTCTGCGAGCGCTGCTGCTTCGGGCTCTTGCGCACGGCGGACCTCGGGAAGCGGCATCGCGAATTGAATGCGAGCAAAGCGTCGCATTACTGTTCAGCCTCGGCAAGCCGCCGTGAACCGGGGTCCGCGATGCGCGACCGCAAGCAGAAAACACAGCCGCCATCGACAGTTCATCCAGCCATAGATCGGCCAGATCGCAACGACAAGGTCGTGTCGATCAACACGAGCAAGCACGCCGCCGCCCCGACACCGCTGTCACCGGATTCGCTGACCTGGCAGCTGTTCGGCGACCTGCGCGGGCTGTTGCTGATCGTTCGCACCGGCACCCTGCAGAACATGCACCCGGATATCTCGGCGGCGCTGGTCGAGCATTCGAACTTCTTCCAGAACCCCTGGCATCGCCTGCTGCGCTCGATGCCGCCGATCCTCGGCGTGGTCTACGACGGTGACCGCGCCGTCTGCACCGGCCGCCAGGTGCGCGACTTCCATCGCGGCATTGGCGGCCACACCAGCAGTGGCCACGCCTATCACGCACTGAATCCGGAGCTGTACTACTGGGCGCACGCCACCTTCTTCGAAAGCCAGATCGCGCTCTGCACGTTCTTCGGCACGCCCTTGATCGAGGCCGACAAGGAACGCCTGTATCAGGAGTCGATCCAGTGGTACGCGCTGTACGGCCTGACAATGGCGCCGGTGCCGCCGGACTACGCGAGCTTCCAGCGCTACTGGCAGCAGATGATCGATACGCGCCTGCAGAACACCACGGTCACCAACTGGTACTTCCGCAACGGCCACAGCGTGCCGCCACCGTATGACGCGCTGCGCGGCCCACTGTGGAACTGGCTGCTGCGACCGATCGTCAGCGGCAGTTCGCAGTGGCTTGCTGCGGGCACCTTGCCGCCGGTGCTTCGCGAGCGCTTGGGTCTGACCTGGACCGCGCGGGACGAACGCCTGCTGCGTGGACTGGGCAGCCTCACGCGCAGCCTGTGGCGGATGACGCCGAAGCGCTGGCACTACCTGCCGACGGCACAACGGGCGATGCAGCGTGCGGCGAAGGGCTCGCGCGATCGAATAGCCTGATCGCCTCTAGCCGTTCAACTCCCTGACCATCGCTTCGCGAATCAGATACTTCTGCACATTGCCGGTCACCGTCATCGGAAACGCCTCGACGAAGCGGATATGGCGCGGAATCTTGTAGTGCGCGATCTGGCCGCGGCAGAAGCTGCGGATATCGTCTTCGCTTGCGGACTCGCCGGGCCGCAGCACGATCCAGGCGCACAGCTCCTCGCCGTACTTCACATCGGGCACGCCAACCACCTGCACGTCCTGCACGCGGGGATGGCGATAGAGGAATTCCTCGATCTCGCGCGGATAGATGTTCTCGCCGCCGCGGATCACCAGATCCTTGATCCGGCCGACGATGCGGCAGTAGCCCTGCTCGTCGATGGTCGCCAGATCGCCGGTGTGCAGCCAGCCGGCGGCGTCGATGGTCTCCCGCGTCTTCGCGTCATCGCCCCAGTAGCCGAGCATCACCGAGTAAGCGCGCGTGCACAGTTCGCCGGTAACGCCGCGCGGCACGATGCGGCCATCGAGATCGACGATCTTGACCTCGCAATGCGGATGGATGCGGCCAACGGTGCCGACCCGGCAATCGAGCGGATCATCGACCGCGGTCTGGAACGACACCGGCGAGGTTTCGGTCATGCCGTAGGCGATGGTCATGTCGCGCAGGTTCATGCGCTCGGTCACCGCTTTCATCACTTCCACCGGGCACGGACTGCCGGCCATGATGCCGGTGCGCAAGCTGGACAGGTCGTGGCTGGCGAAGCTCGGATGATCGAGCTGGGCGATGAACATCGTCGGCACGCCGTAGAGCGCCGTGCAGCGTTCGGCGGCAACGGCGCTCAGCACCGCCAGCGGATCGAAAGCTTCTGAGGGATAGACCATCGCCGCGCCATGGGTCAGCGCGCCGAGGTTGCCCATGACCATGCCGAAGCAGTGATACAGCGGCACCGGAATGCAGAGGCGATCGCCGGGCTTGAGCTGGATGCTTTCGCCGACGAAGTAGCCGTTGTTGAGGATGTTGTGATGCGACAGCGTTGCGCCCTTCGGGCTGCCGGTGGTGCCCGAGGTGAACTGGATGTTGATCGGCTCATCAAACTGCAAATGCTCGCCAAGCGCCTGCAGCGCGTTCAGCTCATCGGCGCTGGGCTGAGCCAGCAGCGCATCGAAGTTCAGCACGCCAGGTGTTGCGTCGGCACCAAGGCGAATCGCGAACTGCAGCGCCGGCAAACGCGCGGACTGCAGTTCGCCCGGTTTGCACTGCGCCAACTCCGGCGCCAGCTCGGCGAGCATGGCGAGGTAGTCGCTGCCCTTGAACGTAGCGGCTGTGACCAGCGCCCGACAGCCGACCTTGTTCAGCGCGTATTCCAGCTCGCTCAGGCGATAGGCCGGATTGATGTTGACCAGCACCAGCCCGGCCTTGGCCGAGGCGAACTGGGTCAAGGTCCACTCGGCGCGATTCGGGCTCCAGATGCCGATGCGCTCGCCCGGCTTCAAGCCGAGCCGGATCAGCGCGCAGGCCAGCGCATCGACTTGCTCGCGCAGCTCGCCATAGCTCAGGCGAATGCCCTGCTGGCAGGCGATCAGCGCGTCACGGTCTGCATGGCGCTCGCAGGCTGCGTCGAACAGCTGGCCGATGGTCTGGCCGATCAGTGGCGCGCTTGTAGCGCCGTGCACGTAACTCATGGCCGACATTGCCGCTTGCTTTCCTCGATTCGCATCGCCTGGTCCGACACCTTCACGGCCGTTGGCCGTGCGGCCTTAGGCAGGTTTGATGGCCGAAACGATACCGCCTTCGGAACCACAGCTGGAGCCTTAATCGGCAGGGGCTGACACGTAGTTGTGTTCACCGCATTCACTAGGCAGCATCGAGCCAGACCGCGCACCAGACGCGGCCATCATTGCGAACGGAGAAGACATGACCACCACGCCAGTGCCGACGGCTGCCGAGCTGCTGAAGAATTCCCCGCGCAACTGGGGCCGCTGGGGGGCCGAGGACGAAGTCGGTTCGCTGAACTTCCTGACCAGTGCCGAAGTGCTGCGCGGTGTGGCCGCCGTGCGCCAGGGCAAGACCTACACCCTGCAGATTCCGATGGGCAAACCGGGCGGTGATCCGGTCTGGCCGGGCCGCAACCAGTCGCAGCGCATCAACGTCATGGATCACGGCCACTGGCTGTGCGGCAAGGGCGTGGAGTTCCCCGGCAACATCGAATACGCCGACGACGTGATGTTCATGTACCTGCAAGGCTCCACGCAGTACGACGCGCTGGGCCATGTCTGGTGCGACGACAAGCTCTACAACGGCTACGACGCCAACACCACGATCGGCGGCATGAGCAAGGCCAGCGTCTATCCACTCGCCGAGCGCGGCATCGTCGGCCGCGCCGTGCTGATCGACATGGCGCGTCACAGGGCCAAGCCTGTGCTCGATCCCGGTGAAACCTTCACCCATCTGGATCTGCTCGCCGCTGCCGAGAAGCAGGGCGTGACGATTCAGAAGCACGACATTCTGATCATCCGCACCGGCTGGATCGGCTCGTTCTACGAGCGCGATCGGGTCGAGTTCTACAAGAATTTTGTCGAACCGGGCCTGACCTATTCACCGGAACTGGTCAGCTGGTTCCACGAGATGGAAATCCCCAACCTGGTCACCGACACCATCGCCAATGAGGTGACGATGGACCCGGTCAGCGGCGTGGCGCTGCCACTGCACATCGCGCTGATGTCGAACCTTGGCGTCACCTTCACCGAAATCTGCCAGCTCGATCCGCTGGCTGCCGACTGTGCCGCCGATGGCCAATGGAGCTTCCTGTACGTGGCCGCACCCTTGAAGGTGATCAATGGCTCCGGTGCGCCGGTCAATCCGGTGGTGATTCGCTGAGGCCGGCGATGGACGAGCAGCGGCCCTGGATTCATCAGTACAGCGCTGGCCATCCGGCGACGATCGCGGTCGAGCAGCCTGATGCGCTGTCGCTGTTCCGGGCCGCCGTTGCCCGTGCCGCAGGCAAGCCGGCAATCCACTACTTCGACGCGACACTGAGCTACGCCGAGGTCGATACCCAGAGCGATGCCCTCGCCTGCGCCCTGCTCGCGCGCGGTGTACAGCGCGGCGACCGCATTGCGCTGGTGCTGCAAAACGTGCCGCAGTTCGTCATCGCCCTGGTCGCGATCTGGAAGGCTGGCGCGATCGCGGTGTCGATCAATCCGATGAACCGCGAGCGCGAGCTGGCGCTGCTGTTCGCCGATTGCGAGCCGGCCGCGTTGATCGCCCACGAGACCGCGTATCGCAATGTGATCGCCAAGGTGTTGGCGGAGCGGCCGATCGGCATCGTCATCACCACTTCCGAACTGGAATACCAGCGCCGCAACGATCCACGCCTGTTCGGCAACCTCAGTCGCGTGACCTGTGAAGACACGCTGGCGTTTGCCGACCTGATCGCCAGCCATCGCGGTGAAACCCCGCCAACGATCCACTACCTGCCCAGCGACACCGCGATGCTGGTCTACACCTCCGGCACCACCGGCTTGCCGAAAGGCGCGATGAACAGCCACGGCAATGTCGTGTTCACCGCTCAGGTCTATCGCGACTGGATCGAGCTGCGCGAAGGCGACGGCATCCTCGGCATCGCGCCGCTGTTCCACATCACCGGCCTGATCGGCCACGTTGCGACCAGCTTCAGCATCGCTGGCGCACTGACGCTCGCCTACCGCTTCGAAGCCGGCGTGATGCTTGATGCCTTCCGCGAGCGGCAGCCAGCGTTCACGATCGGCGCGATCACCGCCTTGATGGCGCTGATGAACCATCCGGACGCGAAAGCCGACAGCCTTTCGAGCTTGCGTTCGATCTACTCCGGCGGCGCGCCGATTGCGCCCGCCGTGGTCGCGCAGTTCGAAGCGAAGTTCGGGCTGTACATTCGCAACGCCTACGGCATGACCGAATCAACCTCGCCGGCTACCGTCGCGCCGCTCGACAAACTGGCGCCGGTCGATCCGCTGTTCGGCGCGCTCAGCGTCGGCGTGCCGACCTTCAATACCGACATTCGCATCGTCGATGCCGAGACCGCGCAGCCGCTGCCTTATGGTGAAGCAGGCGAGATCGTCATCAAGGGACCGCAGGTGGTCAGCGGCTACTGGCGCAAGCCGGAAGCGACGGTCGATGCGATCCGCGATGGCTGGCTGCACACCGGCGATATCGGCGTGATCGATGCCGACGGCTGGCTGTTCCTGGTCGATCGCAAGAAGGACATGATCAACGCCGCCGGCTACAAGGTCTGGCCGCGAGAAGTCGAGGACGTGCTCTACACACACCCCGCCGTACGCGAAGCCGCCGTGGTCGGCGTGCCGGATGACTATCGCGGCGAAACGGTGAAAGCAGTGTTGAGCCTGAAGACGGGTGCCACGGTGACGCCGGACGAAATCATCGCCCATTGCCGCGAGCTGATGGCGGCCTACAAGGTGCCGCGCATCGTCGATTTCCTGCCAGAGCTGCCGAAGACGGTGACCGGCAAGATCCTGCGTCGCGAGCTGCGCTAGCGGTCGGTCACAACGCAGCCAGCTCTTGCTCCGCGGTTTGCGTGTAACGGTTGTCATGGCCGAGTGCGGTGCTCAGCAGTTGCACGCTTTCCTGCAGCAGCTGACGCGCCTCGACACGGCGGCCGGCGCTGGCGTTCAAGGAGCCGGCGCGATAGACGAGATAGCCCAGATCCCATTCGCCGCCGACGTACACCTTGCGTGCGCGGGTCAGGGTGTCGTGCGCCAGTGCGAGCGCGGGCTCCCGCTCCCCGGCGGCTAGCTGGAACTGGGCCAGCTTCATCGCATGGCTCAACGCATCCGGATGATTCTCGCCGACGATCCGCGCATCGATCGCCAGCGTTTCCGCTTGCAGCCGGGCGGCTTCCGCGGGCCGGCCGAGGCTGGCCAGGGTCGTCGCGACATGGTTCATGCTGCGGGTCAGCTTCGGCGTTTCCACGCCCTTGCCGCGCTGATAGTCGAGGCCCGCCTGGAACAGCGGCAGCGCTTCGGCGGGGCGACCGGTCTGCAGATAGGCATAGGCCAGATCATTGGCCGCGGCAATGCTGTACTCGTTCTCGCGGCCGGTGATCGCCAGCATGCGGCCGCGCGCCACCTGCAGCACCGGGATCGCTTCCGGGTACTGCTCTGCCATGTTCAGCACGGTGCCGAGCCGGCGCTGACGCGAGGCGGTCAGCAGGTGCTGCTCGCCGAACACCTCGGTGGTCAGCGCCAGCACTTCGCGAGCCAGCGGGATCGCTTCATCGAAACGCTGGGCACTGGCGAGATCGAAAGCGACATCGTTGGCCGCCGAGATCGCCAGTTCGTGCCGGGGCCCGAGGCGCTGCCGCACCTGTTCGAGAAAGGCCTGCTCCGGGGCCAGGCAGGCGGACGGCAGCTTGCGACTCATGCAGTCGACGGCGATCAGCGACTGCCGCGCGCTCAACTCGGTTTCCGCATCCAGCGTGCCGGCGGCGGTGCCGAGATCGAGCACCTGCTGGCTCAGGGTCTTGACCGCGGCCACGTCATCGATCTGATCGAGCAGTTCGATCAGGCTCATCTGTGCATCCAGCGTCTCGCGATGTGCCGGCCCCAGCAGCCGACGGCGGGTCTCCAGCGCCGATTCCAGCAAGGGCCGCGCCTTGTCGTAGTCCGACAGGCCGACATAGGCCTGGCCGATCGCCTGCTCGACCACCGCTCTGGCCAGCGTGCCCGGCGCGAAATGACGATCGAGATCGTTGGCTGCGGGGCCGAGTAGATCGTGGACGCGCAGCGCCGGATCGGCGGCCAGCAGCGGGTTGGCGGCAGACAGCAGATCGCGGGTCAGGAATTCGGTCACCGAGCGCGCGGTCGCCGCCGCCTCGGCCTCGCGGCGGCTGGCGGCATCAGCGCGCAGATAAAGCCAGGTGCTGGCGGCGAAGCCGATCAGGAAGGTTGCTGCGAGCGCACGCAGCAGACTGCGGCGTGCCTGCGCGCGCAACAACGCATCGGCAAGGCGCTGCCGCTCGGCGACGGCCGCCTGCTCGCGCGCCTGCATGGCGAACCGTTCGACGCGCCGGGCTTCCAGGCTGCGCAGCCGGATGGCCAGTTCGGCTGCATCGGCGAGCCGGCGCTGCGCATCGCCAGCGGCGCTGAGCAGCACGTCCTCGCGCAGCAGTTCATCGGCGATCTCCGCTTCCCAGCCCGGCGCCAGCGGCCGGCGCAGATCACCGACGAGGCATTGATAGAGCATCACGCCCAGCGAGTAGATATCCGCTTTCACCGTCGGCGGCTGGCCGGCCTGCAGTTCCGGCGCCAGATACAGCGGCGTGCCGCTGGTGCTGTCGTCCGGCAGTTCGCTGCTGGTGAAGCCGAGCCGGGTGATGCCGAGCTGGTCGAGCCTGGCCGTGTCGAGCACCCGGCCGCTGCCGAAATCGGTGAGCCGGATCCTCGCCATGCCGTCGGCATCGCGCCAGATCAGCACATTGGCCGGCTTCAGATCCTTGTGCAGCACGCCGACCGAATGCGCGGCCGCCAGCGCGTCGGCAATCTGCGCGATCAATTCCAGACGGATCACCATCGGCACCGCGGCGATGCCGCCGGCGCTGTCCGCCCAATGTCCGAGGCTGCCTTCGGGGCTCCATTCCAGCTCGATGAAACAGGGCGGCTCGTCGAGATTCCAGTCGACGATGCGCGGCAGATCCGGCCTCGGGCCGAGGCTGTCATAGAGCACGCGGGACAAGGTGATTTCGCGCTTCAACGCCGTCAGCTGCAGGCTGCTGCGCGCGAACTTGAACACCCGGCGCTCGCGGCTCCGGGTCTGCTCGCCGAGCCAGACTTCACCAAAGCCACCGCCCTGCAGCCGCTCGACGAAACACCAGTTGCCGCGCCCGGGAATGACATCACCAACGCGGAAACCGAGATCGTCGCCGGACTTGTCGGCCACCATCCCGGACTGCCGCAGGCTGACCTCGGCCGCCAGCCGGTAGCCATAGCCGTGAACGGTGCGGATCAGCGACTGGGCCGAATCGTTCAGCGCCTGGCGCAGGCGCGCCACGCATTTGGTCAGCGAGGCCTCGGTGACCAGCCGGCCGGGCCACACGGCTTCCAGGATCTCGTCCTTGGTAACCACTTCACCGGCGTGATTGAGCAGCAGGCGCAGCAGTTCCATCGGCCGGTGTTCCAGCGCCACCGGCTGACCATCGACCTTCAGGCTCAGCGAACTCTCGTCGAAATCGACTGTACCGAAACGCCACAGGCGCAGACCCGCCGCCGGCGTCGCTGCAGGCCCGGCGCCGCTGGTCTTCCCGGAATCCGCGCTCCGGCTCATCGTGCAGGGTCTCCAGCGGTGGCTGTGTCGCTCACAAGCTTTTGTTGAGATTGAATTTCCGGACTTTTCGGAAAGTTTCGGGAATCCGTCAGGACTGCTGGAAACCGGGCCCGGATCATCGCTGCCGAGCGTGGCGGAGCACCGCCATGGCCAGGCAACCTGACGGAGCAAGGATGATGAAACCGAAACCGGAACATGACAAACCCGCCACCGACACCGGCTTCACGCCAGGCACCGGCAACAGACTATACGGACGATGGACCGCTGCGCTGGACCCGGTCCGCCGCTGCCTGTGCCTGCTGCTGGCCGTGGTCGGCGGTCTCGGGCTGAGCCTGCCGGCACTGGCCGCCGCCCGCACCGTCTATTCGCTCGGCCTCCATTCCAACGATGCCCGCCAGGGCGGCACTTTCACCGGCTCCGGCTCGTCCTCGAACAACAACGGCGCGGTACGCGGGCCGGACGGCGGCGTCTATGTGGCGACCAGCGGCCTGCTCAATGACGGCACGGTGCTGGCGAAATATGCGGCCGATGGCGGCTACACCGCGCTGCACTGGTTCAACGGTGGCCGCGCTCTGGATCTGGCCGGCAGCACCATCACCGATCTGTCAGCGACGCGTGGCACGCCGATCATCGCCAGCGACGGCGCGCTCTACGGCGTGGCTGCCGCCGGCGGTGCCAACGGCAACGGCGGCGTCTACCGGCTAATCCTGTCGGGTGCTGACGCCGGTGACTACCGGATTGTCTACAGCTTCGATTGCGAGCGCGGCTGCGCTCCGTCCGGGAGCCTGGTCGAGAACCCCGATGGCAACTTCTATGGCACCACCCGCAGCGGCCGCGGCGGCACCGACGCCGGCAGCATCTACCGTTTGAGCAAGACCGGCAGTCATACGCTGCTGCATGGCTTCTCGAGCGCCGACTCGACTGGCGGCAAAGATCCCCAATCTGCGCTGACGCTCGGTAGCGACGGCGCCTACTACGGCAGCACCGTGTTCGGCGGTACCGGCAGCGGCGACGGCTGCAACGCTTGCGGCACCTTGTTCAGGATCACAACCGACGGGGTCTTCACCAGCCTGCACAACATGAATGCCGGCGATGGCAACCGGCCGATCGGCCGGCTGGCGCTGGGCGCGGACGGCAATCTCTACGGCACCAATACCGCCGGCGGCGGCACCGCGGCCACGGGCAGCAATTACAACGGCACCGCGTTCAGGATCACGCCAGCCGGCGTATTCACGGTGCTGTTCCGCTTCATTGCCGACACCGCCGTCGATGCCGCCAATACCGGCATCTTTCCAACCTCCGGGTTGATCGCCGGCCCGGATGGCAATTTCTACGGCACCACGGAGTCCGCCAACTCGACCAGCGCGGTCATAAGCTGCGGCGGTGGCGTCATCAACCTGGCGCTCCTCGGCCCAAGCGGCAGCATTTTCCGACTGACTCCGGCGGGCGTGCTGACCACACTGTCCTGCTTCACCTACGACAGCAACGGCTTCGCTGCCGACGGCAGCGTCCCTGATGCGGCACTGACCCTGGGCGCCGATGGCCTGCTCTATGGCACTACGGTCAGTGCCGGTATCGTGCCGGCGGGCACGACACCGTCCAATCCGTCCAGCCCCTCGTCTGGGTCGGGCACCGTGTTCAAGGTGACGACCAGCGGCAGCATCACGCGGATCGCGACATTCTCGGCGCCGCCCAGCGAAGGCCGCACCCCCAGCGGTGCACTGCTGCAGGGCGCGGATGGCAATTTCTACGGCGTCACCGCCAGCGGCACCCCCAAGGGCTACAGCGGCTCGGTGTTCAAGCTGACGCCGGCCGGCGTACTGAGCACGCTGCACCAGTTCAGCCCCAGCGGACAGCCCGAAGCCGGCCTCAGCCTCGGCCCGGACGGTGCCTTCTACGGCACTGCGGAGACCGGCGGCGCCAATGGCCTCGGCTCGGTCTACCGGATCAGTGCCAACGGTGATTTCTCCACCCTCTACAGCTTCACCGGCGGACCCAATGGACTGCGTCCCAAGGCAGCCCTGACGCTGGGCATCGACGGTCAGTTCTACGGCAGCACCAGCGAGGGCGGTGGTGCCATCGGAAGCGGCACGCTCTTCCGGATCTCCCCGACAGGCAGCTTCGCCCCGCTGCACAACTTCGACCTCGCCACCACCGGCAATCAGCCGCTAGGCAAACTCCTGCAGGCCAGTGACGGCAATTTCTATGGCACGACCACCAGCTTTGGAGCCTTCAGCAACGGCACTCTTTTTCGCCTGACGCCGGGCGGCGTCGTCACCGTGCTGCACGCCTTTGCCGGACAGCCAGGCGAAGGAGGTGGACCGCAGGCCGGCGTCATCCAGGGACCCGACGGCGCGCTCTACGGCACCACGGCCGGTGGCGGTACCAGCGGCGCCGGGACCGTCTACCGGGTGACGCTGGCCGGGGCCTACTCGACCCTGCACAACTTCCGCGACGGCGCGCCAGGCGAGAACCCGCGCAGTCCCCTGCTGCTGGCGCGGGACGGCAACTTCTACGGCACCGCCGCCAACATCAGCTTCAACGACCCCCGCGGCCTGGTCTATCGGCTGACCCCTCAAGGTCAGTACGCCGTGGTCCATCAATCGGCCAGTCTGGCCTTCGAGGACGGCCTGGAAGACGAACCGATCCAGGCCGCCGACGGCGATCTCTACCTGCCGACGCGCAACGACGGAACCTTCAATCTCGGCAGCGTGATCGCCATCAGCGGCCCCGCTGACCGCATCGTCGATCTCGCCGGCAGCCCTGCCGTGCAAAGTGCAGCTTTGAACTGGAGCACAGTGCCACGCGCCACCAGCTACAACGTCTACCAGGCAGCCACAGCCGGCGGACAGGGCGCGACCCCGATCGCCACCGGCATCAGCGCTGCCGGCTTGACTGGCAGCTATACCGTCACCGGTTTGACCGCGGGTATGGCTTCTTTCTTCACCGTGACGGCGGTGAATGCGATGGGCGAAACGCAGTTCTCGAACGAGGTCAGCGTCAGCCCGCTGGCCGAACCGACGCCGGCACCGACGGTCACGCTGACCGCCGCGCCATCGACGATCAGCCTGGGCGGCACGGCTTTACTGAGCTGGTCGAGCACCGACGCGACCGACTGCGCCGCCAGCGGCGAATGGAGCGGTAGCCGCGCGGCGAGCGGTACCGAAATGGTGATGCCGACCACTTCCGGCAGCGCCAGCTACACGCTGACCTGTACCGGCGTCGGCGGCAGCGGCGCGGTATCGGCGACGGTGGTCGTCAAC
>NZ_CAISIQ010000283.1 GCF_903885465.1 uncultured Nevskia sp. | reverse complement strand
AGCATCACATCAACATCATCGATACCCCGGGACACGTCGACTTCACGATCGAAGTCGAGCGCTCGATGCGCGTGCTCGATGGTGCCTGCATGCTGTATTGCGCGGTCGGCGGCGTGCAGCCGCAGTCGGAAACCGTCTGGCGCCAGGCCACGAAGTACAAAGTTCCGCGCATTGCGTTCGTCAACAAGATGGACCGTTCGGGCGCGAACTTCTTCAAGGTCGTCGATCAGATGAAGAAGCGGCTCAACGCCAACCCGGTGCCGATTCAGATTCCGATCGGTGCCGAAGAAGGGTTCCAGGGCGTCGTCGATCTCGTCAAGATGAAGGCCATTCTCTGGAATGAAGCCGACAAGGGCGTGACCTTCGAGTACGGCGAGATTCCGGCCGAGCTCGTCGACCTGGCCAACGAATGGCACGAGAAGATGGTCGAAGCTGCCGCGGAAAGCAGCGACGAACTGATGAACAAGTATCTCGAAGGCGAGACGCTCACCGAGGAAGAGATCAAGGGCGGCATCCGTGCGCGGACGCTGAAGCTTGAAATCTTCCCGATGCTCTGCGGCTCGGCGTTCAAGAACAAGGGCGTGCAGGCGATGCTCGATGCTGTCATCGAGTACCTGCCGGCGCCGACCGACGTGCCGCCGATCGAGGCGCACGACACCGACGACTACGAGAAGATCATCGAGCGCACCGCCGATGACAGCCAGCCGTTCTCGGCGCTCGGCTTCAAGATCATGACCGACCCGTTCGTCGGCACGCTGACCTTCATCCGCGTCTATTCGGGCGTGCTGAAGAAGGGCGACAGCGTCTACAACTCGCGCAGCGGCAAGACCGAACGTATCGGCCGTCTGGTGCAGATGCATGCGAACAATCGCGAAGAAATCGATGAAGTGCGCGCTGGCGACATCGCCGCCTGCATCGGTCTGAAGGATGTGTACACCGGCACCACGCTGGCTGCGCAGAACGCGCCGGTCGTGCTGGAACGCATGATCTTCCCGGAGCCGGTGATTTCGCAGGCTGTGGAACCGAAGACCAAGGTCGACCAGGAAAAGATGGGCATCGCGCTCAATCGTCTTGCCCAGGAAGATCCGTCGTTCCGCGTCCGTACCGACGAAGAGACGGGCCAGACGGTCATCGCCGGCATGGGCGAACTGCATCTGGAAATCATCGTCGACCGCATGAAGCGCGAGTTCAAGGTCGAAGCCAACGTCGGTCCGCCGATGGTGGCCTACCGCGAAACGCTGCGTCGCACGGTTGAAGCGGAAGGCAAGTTCGTGCGCCAGTCCGGTGGTCGCGGTCAGTACGGTCATTGCTGGATCAAGATCGAACCGCAGGAACCGGGCGCCGGTTACGAGTTCGTCAACGGTATCGTTGGCGGTGTGGTTCCGAAGGAATATGTGCCGGCCATCGACAAGGGCATCGTCGAAGCCATGAAGAACGGTGTGGTCGCCGGTTACCCGGTCGTCGACATCAAGGTCACCGTGTTCGACGGCTCCTACCATGACGTCGATTCCAACGAAATGGCGTTCAAGGTTGCCGGTTCGATGGCGTTCAAGGAAGGCGCGCAGAAGGCCAGCCCGGTCATTCTCGAGCCGATCATGGCCGTCGAAGTGGAAACGCCGGAAGACTACATGGGTGACGTCATGGGCGATCTCAATCGCCGCCGTGGCGTGATCCTGGGCATGGACGATGTCGGCGGCGTCAAGGCGCTGAAGGCTGAAGTCCCGCTGGCAGAAATGTTCCAGTACTCGACGACTCT
>NZ_CAISIQ010000282.1 GCF_903885465.1 uncultured Nevskia sp. | reverse complement strand
TTCGGCTTCTTCTTCCTTGACATGATGCCGAATGTATTCCTCCAGAACAGTGACTCTCGCATCGTAAAGCTCATCCGCTGGCGAACCGTTCTTGAGTTCACGAATGAGTTTCTTGGCGCCGGCGTGTTCAACCAGTGCCTCGTTGACGATGTCCGCCAGATCCTTGTGCTCCTTGACGACCGGGTAAAAAATCTTCTCCTCGATCTTGGTATGGGCCTCTAGCGCCTCGCAGATACTGGCGACGATGCTTTTCTTTTTGCGGGCGTCTTTGGCGTCTTTGTAGGCGCCGAACAGGCCTTCGACCTCACGATGATCATTCTTGAGAAGACCAATCGCGTTGGGACGCGGGTCCAGCTTGTTCTTGATGGTGTTGAGCATGGCTGTTCTCCTGGGTCATGGCGAGCTACAACGGGAGCAGAATCTTGAGCCCACGAATCTGTCCCGATCGACCAGCAGCCAACGTGCCTGGACGTTCAGTTGAAAGTTCGGGGCGATTTTCACTTAGACGGTCGTAAGCTTGCTCAGCATCGGGTCCTCCGGGCCGACGGCAGACAATCGAAGTGCCCGGCTCCAAGCCGACATTTGCTACGGGCAAATTTATATTTCTTACAAGCGTTGAAGAAATTGCAGCCGAAATTCCAAATGATGAAGTTGCGCTGCAAAAAAAAACTCGCCGCACGGGGGAATGTGGCGAGTAAGCGGCCCAGCAAGGGGGAGGGCCGGAAGGAGATTGTCTTGCGTGCTGTCTAGCACCCTGCGTTCCCACCGAGATTTTTTGCCCGCCCCTTTCCGGTCATGTGCTCGGATTTGCAAACGTGCAAGCATGAAGTCTTCGCGACGACAGGCGCGCTCGTCGCCAGCATAAGAATTGTGTCGTTTCCCGCCAGAAGTTCTCCGGTACGCAGACCTCCTTGAGTTCAGCGCAATGGATGAGACATTCGAATTCCGGCGCACTTGGTCGGAATCTTCCCAAATGCTGTCCCGCTTACCTAAGAGGCCGATGGCGCAACGGCTGACGTATGCGTGCAGGCATGTTGGGTGCTACCGCCGCAGGTTGACGCAACCGCGGGGGCATCTGATGACCGACGTCCGTTCTGGCATCCATCATGACGAATTGCGGTTGGCCACTCCGTGGCTTGCTCGTTCCCGAGGCACTCCTGTCGGGAAAGCGGGACTGCCGCCGGAAAGCGGGACTGCCGCCGGCGCTAACTGGGACTCGGCGCCACGTCAACTGCGCGTCCGCAGGCATCGTGAGCTATTACACCGCCGGGCCAGATTCGCTGGTGGACGGCGCAGAAGCGGATCCACCTTTACTGCTGATTCATTGCGTCAGCGCCGCCGCGTCGGCTTACGAGATGAAGCCCTTGTATGAGTACTTTCGGACACGTCGTCCGGTCTATGCAATCGACTTGCCTGGGTTTGGCTTTTCCGAGCGGGACGATGTCGAATACTCTCCGAGGATCATGACCAACGCCATCCACGTTTTGGTCGCGGAAATCGCCAGCCGCCATGGCGCTGTTCAGATCGATGCAATGGCATTGTCCCTATCGTCGGAATTTCTCGCCCGCGCTGCGGCGGAGGCACCCAAAGCCTTTCGATCGCTGGGCCTCATTAGTCCAACGGGCTTCGAAACTGAGCATCGTCATGACGACAGGCCTGAGAGCAGCCGAGAGTTGAAATTTGTGAGTTGGTTGCTGTCCTTCAGACCGTTGGGCCAAGCGCTGTTTATCGCTTTGTCGCGGCCGAGGACCATCCGATATTTTTTAGAACGAACCTGGGGTAGCAGGCAAATTGATGAGGGCTTGTGGCGTTACAGCACGTTTACTGCCGCTCAACCAGGAGCTCGCTATGCGCCTTTACGATTCGTAACGCTGGCGTTGTTCAGCGCCGATATCTCTTGCGTCTACGAGGCGTTGCAATTGCCGGTTTGGATGTCGCACGGCGTTCGTGGAGATTTCACCGTATACCGTGGTGAGAAACCGATCGAGAAGCGCAGAAACTGGCACATCAGTGTGTTCCACACCGGTGCCATGCCCCATTTCGAGATGCGACAGCACTTCATTTCTGCATACAAGTTGTTTCTGCGACAGCACGCTCTTCGAGTTCGATCGGTACAGCTGACGCAAACGGAAGCGTTACGCACGGCGCATCGATAGCTGGTCCCAAGGTCAACCAGTGTGGTGCTAGGTGTTTAGCTTCCTCGAGTCAGGCTGGCTGCTAGAACATCAAGGGTTGCAAGCCCGCATATCTGTTGGAAGCAATTGCTGCCGCAGCCGTTTGGGTGCTTATGTCGCAAACGTCCGGATGTTCGCGGACGCTCATACAGGAGAAGTATCCGTGAGCAAATCAAAAACAGCGACGCCGAAAGATCCTCACCTTGAGCCGCAGGTTTGGAATGCCGAGGACGAAGGCTGGGAACCGATTCCAACACCCGGTAGCGAGCACGGCGCACCGCCTTCCGATCCCGAGATTCGGGAAGTCCGAAAACGGGATACGCCCAGCAATCCAATCGGGCCGGACCATCCGACACCCGAACTAAAAGATCAGCTGCCGCCGAATTTCAAAGCCAAGCTCCGTAAACCGGGCTTGAGATAACGGGCGCGGTGACAAATGTCGGTCGGCACAGATGCCGAGTCGCGCGACGGCTGCCGGATTACGGCCCAGCGCTGCCGCTGCATCAAATCCAAAAGGCGCCGCGTAGCGGCTCTCAAAGTGGACAACCGCGTTGGTTGTCGTGAGGGGAGACCCCGGGCCTGATCCAACATTTGGTGACGTTGCGGAGAACAGTTGTTCAACTTTGAAAAAATGATGCCTGCGAGATAGGGTTGCGCTCAAAAGAAGCCGTCAATGTGTCATGCCGAACGGCGATATTTTCGCGCACTGCAAGCGGGTGAGCGTCTGAGGTACCGCTGTCCAGATAACGATAACGCTCGGGGAAAAGGGGATGGATATTGCCAGACAGGGTGGGGTCAGCGGCTGCCAAAGACTGGCCCAGAGACTGTGGATAAGTATTCTTGCCGTGATGGTACCGGCTGCGGCCTACACTGCGCCGGGGGTCGACGGTCTGGAAGACCTGTCGCTCGAAGGCCTATCAAACCTTCGAGTCACGTCGGTGTCGAAAACATCGGAAGGCTTGCGCAGTGCGCCCGCTGCGATTTACGTCATTACCCGCGACGACATCCTGCGTGCCGGCGTCACCAGTATTTCCGAAGCGCTTCGGCTGGCCCCCAATCTGCTGGTCTCGCAGTACAGCGCCAGCAACTACATCGCCGGCGCCCGTGGCTCCGGTGGCGCCCAAGAAGCCCAGAACTTTTCGAACAAGCTGTTGATGCTGATCGACGGGCGCAGCGTCTACACGCCGCTGTATTCCGGCATCTACCTCGACGTTCAGGATCTGCTGATGGAAGACATCGATCGGATCGAGGTCATCAGCGGCCCCGGAGCCACCCTCTGGGGCGCCAACGCGGTCAACGGGGTGATCAATGTCATCACCCGTCCGGCTTACTTGACCGACGGTGGCCTGGTCAAAGGTGGTATCGGCAACCGAGATCGACGGATCAGCGGCCGTTACGGAGGCAAAATTGACGAGGCTCTGTCGTACCGCGTCTACGGCAAGATTTTCAAACGGGATGCCGAAGAACTTGCGGACGGCAACAGCGCGCTGGACGCCTGGGAAAAAGCCCAGGGTGGCTTTCGGGCTGACTGGTCGGGTGCTGCCGACTCGATCACCACGCAGGGTGATTTCTACCGAGCCAATCAAAGCCAGCCCAATAGCGACGACCAGACCTTGATGGGCGGCAATGTGCTGGCGCGCTGGCAACATCGCGGTGCTGGCAGCGAATGGCAACTGCAGAGCTATTACGACTACACCGAGCGCGCTCAGCCGCCAGGCGGATCGGCATTCACATTGAGCACTTTTGACGTCCAGCTTCAGCAACAAACGATACTAGGCCAGCACCGGATCGTCTGGGGGACGGGTAGTCGAGTGCACCGCTACCAGATCAGCGATGGCGTAGGCCTGACTTTCGAGCCGAATGAGCGAACCTTGGTGATCGCCAATCTCTTCGCGCAGGACACCATCGCGCTCTCCGACAGTGTCGATTTGACCGTCGGCCTTAAGCTGGAACGCAATCCGAACGTCGGCGTGACGCCGCTTCCGGACCTGCGACTAGCCTGGCGGATCACCGACGAACAGCTCTTATGGGCGGCGGCGTCCCAGGCTATCCGCTCGCCGACCCCGTTCGACAGGGACGTGATCGAGCTGGTCGATAACACGCCCTTTCTGACAGGAATTCGAAACTTCGATCCGGAGCGAGTCGATGCCTTCCAGCTCGGCTATCGCGTCCAGCCTCTGGCAAATCTGAGCTTGTCAGTGACGACGTTCTACAACCGCTATGACGACCTCCGCAGCATCGATCTCCAGTCGAGTACTGAGTTTCTGCCACTGAAATGGGGCAACGGGCTCAAGGGAGATACTTACGGTCTCGAAGCTTGGGGCAAGTGGCAGGTCACCGATTGGTGGCGGCTGGCGCCAGGTGTGCGTTTCCTGCACCGGAATCTGGCCTTCAAGCCCGGCGCAGTCGCCGTGGTCAATTTCTCGCAGGCCGGAAATGACCCCAGCCGCCAGGCGCTGTTGACCTCGTCGATGGATATCGCAGCCCGCACCAGCTTTAATCTGACGTTTCGTCATGTTGGCGCCTTGCCGGAGCCTCGCTTGGCTGCCTATCAAGAACTTGATGCCGCCGTCAGCTACTCGATTTCGCCGACCATCGACCTGTCGGTTACTGGCTTCAACCTGCTGCATGACCAACACCTGGAGTACCCGGCACCGAGCGGCGAATACATCCGCCGCCGGGTCGTCGGCCAAATTCGGTGGCTGTTCTGACCCCATGAAAAGTGCTCGCGCCGTCAGGCTGGCATTCGGCATTCTTGTCACGCTCTTAGGGCTGTGCTCCGTGCTGTTTCCTGTCTCGGCTGCGACTTACCGGGCAGATTCCGTCAAGGCGGCGTTTCTGTATCGGTTCACCGGCTACGTCGATTGGCCGGCTCAGGCACTCAGCCAGCCGATGTTCACGATCGCTGTGCTCGGCTCGGATGCGGTGGCAGAAGAACTGGGCCCGATACTGTCCGGGCGTTCGATCAAGAACCTTCCCGCCAAGGCGCGTTCAATTCAGGCGATCGATGAAATTGCCGATGCCCAGTTGCTGTACGTCGGACCGGACTACAACGGCGATCTACGAAGCGTTGTCGAGGCACTGGCCGGACAGCCGGTCTTGGTGGTCACCGACCACGAGCGCGGCCTCAATGAAGGCAGTGTGGTCAACTTCCTGCTCGTCGATCAGCGCGTGCGATTTGAAGTTTCGCTGCCGGCGGCGGCGAAGCTCGGATTGAAGCTCGATCCGGCGTTGTTGTCCGTTGCCACCCGTGTCCTCGGCTCACCTCGTTCGGAGCTCCCCTGCATGCCAGTGGTGCCGCCGCAGGCCGAAGACTGGGTTTGTCTAAGCCGGTTGGCGAGTCTGTGATGTCCGGCAACGGCCACCAAGCCAATCTCCGCCCCCGTTTCGGAAAGATGGTGGCGCGGTCGACGGCGACGTTACGGTCCCTACGCGACGTCCGGCGGTCGGTACGCGGCAAGCTGGTGGCTGTGGTGCTGCTGACCACCTCGCTCGCGTTGCTGGTTTCCAGTATCGCTTTCCTTGGCCACGACTTTTACAGCTATCGTGCGTCCTGGGCGGAAGACGTGGCAACCGAGGCCAACATTCTATCGCTGTCGACAGCGCCGGCGATGGCATTCGACGACCGTAAGGTCGCGACACAGAATCTCGCTGCGCTGCGGGCGCGCCCCTCGGTACTGGGGGCGGCACTTTACTCCCCCGACGGGGAGCTCTACGCCAAATTTGTCAGGCCGCGGGAGGCGGAACCGCCGGAACGCGCCCCTGACCAGTTCGATGGGGTGATGATCAACGGCCAGCATGTGGAGATCATTCGACGCATCTCATACAACGATGAATTCCTCGGCACCCTATATTTAAGTGCACGCTACGAAGTGATAGGCCGGGTTCGCGCGTATTTCGGCATTGTCCTGTCGGTCATGGTGCTGAGTATCGCGCTGGCGTTGTCGCTTTCGGCTTCGTTGCAACGTGCGATTACGTCACCACTGGAGGCGATCGCTGAGGTCGCCGGCCAGATCGTTAACCGGCGCGATTACTCGTTGCGCCTGGAACAGACCACGGAAGATGAAACCAGTGTCGTGGTTCAGGCGCTGAATAGAATGCTCGACGAGGTGCAGTCACGCACCCAAGCGCTGGAAGAATCGAATGCCTCGCTGCTGGAAGAGGTCGCCGAGCGACAGGCTGCAAGAGCGGCACTCGCCAGCGCCAACGCCCGTCTTGAAAGTACGATGGCCGCGGCCGAGATCGGCGGATGGGTCCGCGACTTCAAGACGGGCGAATTGACTGTTGATCGCAACTTCGCAGCGCTATTGGGCTGGTCCGACGAACTGATGGTTGGCCGCGATACAGAGCTGCGGCGGCGCAATATTCATCAGGACGATATTCAAGCATGGGATGCAGCCAAGGCTGAGGCACAGGTCACCGGCACCCTTGCCTCCAAGGAACTCCGCATCATCCAGCCGGATGGCAGTCTGCGCTGGGTCATCGCGCGAGGCAAGGTGCAGTTCGACGATGATGGCAGCCCCCGTCGCCTGGCAGGGCTCCTGATCGACGTTACCGCGCAGAAGAAAGCGGAGCAGGCGCGTCGCGACAACGAGCTTGTTTATCGCGCGATTGGAGAATCGATCGATTACGGCGTCTGGCTCACCGATCCCTCTGGGCGGAACACATATGCCAGCGAATCATTCCTTCATCTCACTGGTATGACGCAGGCGCAGTGTTCGGAATTTGGATGGGGCAATGTGCTGCATCCGGACGATGCCGAAGCAACAATCGAAGCATGGCGCGACTGCGCCAGTCGCGGTAGTGCCTGGTACCGCGAACATCGCGTGCTCGGCATCGACGGTAAATATCACGCAATTCTGGCGCAGGGCTTGCCGATTCGAGGAGACGATGGCGCGATCCAGGGCTGGGCCGGCATCAATCTCGATATTTCTCGACTGAAGCGGACCGAGGATGCGCTCCTCGCCGCCGATCGCCGTAAGGACGAGTTTCTGGCCACTCTGGCTCATGAACTGCGTAACCCATTGGCGCCGATCCGGAACGCTGCGGAAGTAGTCGGGTCGCCGCAAGCAACAGATGAACAACGTCAGTGGGGCCGCGACGTCATCGGACGGCAAGTCCGCAACATGGCACTGCTGCTTGATGACCTGCTTGACGTCTCGCGAATTAGCCGGGGGCGCCTGGAACTTAAAAAGGCAACGGTCAGACTTGCTGATCTGGTTGCCGCAGCAGTAGAAACGGCCCAACCGTTGATCACCACTCGGCAGCATCAGTTGACGATCATGCTACCGCCGGACCCCATCGAACTAAACGTCGATCCCCTTCGCATTTCTCAGATGCTGTGTAACCTGCTGACAAACGCGGCGAAGTACACCCCAAGCGGAGGTCAGATTTCCGTTTCAGCTGATGTCGACGAGAAAGGTCTGAGGGTGGCGGTCCGTGATAATGGAATTGGCTTAAGCAAGGCTGCCCTTACCACTGTCTTCGAAATGTTCTCGCAGGTGGAAGCTGCGTTGGAACGTAGCAATGGTGGGCTCGGCATCGGCTTGGCCCTAACGCGGGGATTGGCGTTGCTGCATGGAGGGTCCGTAGAGGCCGCCAGTGAGGGCGAAGGCAGCGGGAGTGCCTTTACCATTCATCTGCCATCCTCGGTTTTGATAGCCAACCCGTCCTCGATCAGCCGTAGTCCAGCGGAGACGAAAGCTACGACCACCAGTGAATGCAGCATTTTGGTCGCCGACGACAATCAGGACGCCGCCGACTCATTGGCTCTGCTGCTCGGCGTCCGCGGTTTCGACGTGCAGGTTGCCTATTCAGGGATGGAAGCGCTGGCGATCGCGCGATGCAATTGCCCGGCCGTCCTTATCCTCGACATTGGCATGCCACAAATTAACGGTTACGAAGTGGCGCAAACCATTCGCGCAGAGAGTTGGGGTGCCACACCCGTGTTGATCGCGCTGACCGGATGGGGACAGCAAGAGGACATCGATCGCGCCCGAGCGTCCGGTTTTGACATGCATTTCAGGAAGCCAGTCGACTTCAACATGCTAATCGCCAGCTTGAATTCGGCGCTGACCGCCAAGAGCGAATAGGTGGCGCGATAACTTCTGCCTCGACGATCGCTGGCAGACCACGCGCGCAACGCACCTCGTCGGCTGACCACGTCGGGCACCAGAAATAACACGAGATTTCGCAGGCATGGCGAGTGCTCGTCACTTTCTGTGACTTCACCTTTCCAAATGACGTATTCGACGGTGAATGGTGCAGGAATCGTCGATACAAGTTAAGGAGCCAAGCAATGAAGGCAGCCCAATTGCAGGATCCCCGAACGCGGGGACCAAAGCCACCTTTTGAACATCAACCTCAGCATCCACCCGGGAAGGATGGCGCTATGTCGCCATTAGCCGATCACGGCGAGAGCGGCTATCGGGCCAGTGCGCGCCTTGATGGTCGCGTCGCATTGATCACGGGTGGCGACAGCGGTATTGGCCGCGCGGTCGCTCTGCTCTATGCACAGGAAGGCGCTCGCGTGGTGATCACTTCCCTTGAAGTGGATGCAGATGATGCACGGCTCACCGTGGAGACTATTGAGCGCATGGGTGGGAGTGCCCTCTCGATACCGGGAGACATCCGCGATCCGGAATTCTGCCGGCTGCTGGTGCAGCGAACCGTTGCGGAGTTCGGCAGCCTCGATATTCTGGTCAACAACGCTGCCTTTCAAAGGGTCTACGAACAGTTGGAGGATGTTCAGGCGGAGGATCTTGACGCAACGTTTCGCACCAACGTTTTCGCTTTGATTTATCTCGTGCAGGCTGCCGCGAATCATTTAAGGGCGGGTAGTAGCGTCATCAACACTTCGTCCATCCAGGCTCTGGTGCCAAGTCCGGGTTTGATGATATACGCCGCGACGAAAGCGGCAATTTCCAGCCTCACTAAGTCTCTAGCTGCGTCGCTCGCGGAACGCGGGATCGACCTGCAGGTGCTCGACCAGGCCATCGACACGACCACGCCCGGCGGGCGCCTGGTCTTCCACATCTTCGCGGCCATCGCGGAGTTCGAGCGGAGCCTGATCCGCGAGCGCACCATGGGCGGGC
>NZ_CAISIQ010000281.1 GCF_903885465.1 uncultured Nevskia sp. | reverse complement strand
GGGGGCGGTTGAAGTGAGCGCTACTGTCCAACGCCCCCATCCCGCCGTCGGCTTACATCGGAGTGCCCAATGGCACTCCTCTGTTCGGCCAACAGCTCCCCCGTGAACGGGAGAAGGAGACCAGCGAAATCGGGTGGAGGGATCAAGGACAGGCATGCCGCAGTTTATCCGCTCGCTTATCCTTCGCCGCCCCGCCCGTTCTTGCCGAGTGCCCTGTGTCGATGAACGCTGTCCCCACCACGCCGTCACGCGCCCGCTGGCTGGGCCCGGTCATGGGCTTGAGCTTCGTGCTGATCTGGTGCACCGGCTATCCCACCGCGAAGATCGTGGTTGGCCACAGCGGCCCGTTCACGGCGCTGTGCCTGCGCTTCGCCTGCGCGGCGGTGATCTTCGGTGTGCTGGCATTGATCGCGAAAGTGCGCTGGCCAGGACATCGCGCCGCTGCGCACAGCGCCGTCGTCGGCCTGCTGCAACTGGCACTGCAGTTCGGCGGTGTCTACGGCGCGATGCGGCTTGGTGCCAGTGCCAGCCTGTCGGCGCTGGTGATCGGCGCGATGCCGCTGGCAGTCTCCGGATTCTCGCTGCTGCTCGGTGAGCGCATCGGCAAGCAGCAATGGCTGGGCCTGCTGGTCGGCTTCACCGGCGTCTGGCTGGTGATTGGCGAAAGTCTGGTCGGCGCTCGCGCCGACGTCTGGTCGATCGGCGCGCTGCTGCTCGGCCTGCTCGGCATTTCCTGCGGCACGCTGTACCAGAAGCGCTACGGCTCGGCGATCGATCTGCGCGCCGGCCTGGCGATCCAGAACACCGCCGCCAGCCTCGCACTGCTGCCGCTGGCCTGGGGTCTCGAAGGCCTGCATGCCGATGGCAGCCAGACGTTCTGGCTGTCCACTGCCTGGATCGTGCTGGTCAACTCGGTCGGCGGCTTCGCGCTGCTGTTCCTTTTGATCCGCAATGGCGCTGCGACCCAGGTAGCGGCGCTGTTCTATCTGGTGCCGGCGGTCGGCGCGATCATGGGTCACTTCGTGCTCGGCGAAGTGCTGACCCGACTCGAGATCCTCGGCTTCTTCGTCGCCGCCTTCGGTGTCTACCTCGGCACGCGGACGCCACCGCCGGCTCGCTGAAAGCAGCCTACCGTTCGCGGGCTCTGCCGCACCGTTCATCTCCTGCCCATCGTGGCCGGCGGCGCATGCTGCGCCCTGTAAAGCCAGCCGCGGATAACGCTGGAACCCTTGCCGGAAAAGGCTTACGGCCACGTGGGTCAATCCCGCCGATGCAAGCTGCAGCATTTCTTGCCGCAGTGCGGCCTACACGATCGGGTATTACCGCGCCGCCAGCCGTTTTCTAGGTTCACCCCGTGGCTGCAGTTTGCAAGTCGACGGCATCGATCCGGTGTTACAGAGCAAATGTCGCAGCGCCCCACCGGGCTCGAGGTCGTGCAGAGCCAGAACGAGGTATCCGTTTCGGATAACCCGTCAGAAAACCGGGAGGGATGATCAAGTGCGTTCGAGAAAACCTGTGCTGTGGTGTGCGGGGTCGTTGCTGTTGCTGTCCGTCAATGTCCAGGCTGCAGAAGACGGTGCGGCCGCCACGCCGCCCGAAACGCCACCGCCCTACGCCGACGATGCGGCTCCGCCGGCCAGCGAGAATTCCAGCGATTCCACTGCCGCCGGCACCAGCAGCAGTAGCGACGCCGACACTCAGGGCATCCTCGGCAAGCCGGGATTCAGTTTCTCGTTTGGCGGTTTCGTCCGTCAGGAAACCGCGATCAGCACCAGCGGCGACGACAATCCCTACAACCAGCAAGGCTGGCTGTACAACGGTCGCGAAACCAAGCGCTTCTACGTGCTGACCGACGCCAACGGCGGCCCGGTTCCGATCAATGACACCACCACCCGTGCCGGTCCGCAGCAAGATGGCAGCGTCAATCTGGCGATCCTGCGGACCCGGCTCGAAGCCGACATCAAGTTCACCAGCAATCTGTCCCTGCAGGCGAAGATGTCCGGCATCTTCGATCCGGCGCTCTACAACGAGTACGACCCGCACGAGTTCAACTCGATGGCGGTCGGCAAGCTGTACGGCAAGCCGAACTATTTCCGCTTCGAAGCGGAAGGCAAGAATCATCCGAACCCGCTGGAATGGAGCGGCCGCGAGTATCTGATCACCTTCCCGGCGCTGTTCATCGACTACAACCGCGGCCCGCTCGACGTCCGCATCGGCAATCAGCAGATCGCCTGGGGTCAGGCCATCTTCTTCCGGGTGCTCGACGTGCCGGATGGCCTCGATCTGCGCCGTCATTCGGTGCTCGATTTCGCATCCGAGGAGTTCTCCGACAAACGCGTGCCGGCGCTCGCAGTGCGCGCCTCCTACCAGTTCGCCGACAACTGGCTGGCCGATGCCTACGTGCAGAAGTTCCAGCCTACCGTCTATGGCAATCCGAATACCGCCTACAACGTCATTCCATCGGCCTTCACGGTGCATGACCGCTATGGCGACTTCGACAACAAGATCAGCTACGGCCTGCGCCTGAAAGGCGACATCGGCGATGTCGGCGTACAGGCGATCGCCGTGCGCCGCTACAACCCGGACGGCGTGTTCCGCTGGACCAAATCCGGCGTCAACCGCGACCTGCCGGGCCTGGTCGGCTCCGGTCAGGTGCTGCAGGACACGGCGTTCGAGGTCGACCCCACCGGCATCTGGTCCGCCGAGGAATGGTTCACCTACGCCGGCATGGCGCGCCTGAACGGCGTCACCGGCCTCAATGCGGCGATCAATGAGTTTCCGGCGGCTGCCCTGCTCGGCGCTGTGCCGGTTGCCACCCCTGACGGACCGCAGTCCGGCTTTGCCGCAGCAAGCGCCACGCTCGACACCTTCTTCGCGCTGGCCGGCGGAGCAGCGGTGGGCGAGAACAACGCCGGCCTGCGGGGCCACATCGCTCGGGAATACCGTGCCGAAAACAACTTCGGCGGTGGCCTGAGTTATGTCATCAACAGCACGCCGGGCTCGTTGCTCGATCAGCTGATCGTCAACTTCGAAGCGCTGTACACGCCAAACCGGGTCTTCACCAATCCCAGCCTCAGCCGCGATTTCCTGACCGAATCGGAACTGACCACGGCCCTGGTGATGGAGAAATACCAGCGCTTCTCGACCGAGATACCGGCCACCTACATGGTCGCCCAGTGGCTGCACAAGACTGCCAGCGACCTGTTTGGTCGTTCGCTGAAAGGCCAGGGCGGTACGGCGACGACGGCCGCGCCGGGCGTCAAGGGCGGTTATGACGCCGTGGTGTTTGCCTTGCAGCAACCGTTTGCGCAGCTGGTCTGGCGCGCCGATCTATCGGTGCTCTACGACACCCAGGGCGGCATCCTGGTGCAGCCCGCCGTGCGCTGGAAGCCCAGCGGTTCCTGGACCGTCGACATGTTCTACAACTACATCAACGGCCACCTGTCGAGCCCGAACGAGAACAGCTTGTCGACCTTCGACTTCGCCGATGAACTGAGCCTGCGGGTCGGTTACCAGTTCTGAGGGCGGCTGCAATACCTGCGCCGCTCCCGAAAGAGAGCGGCGCAGTTCGTTGCGCGATTACTTCTTCTTGTCGGCGTCCGCCGCGACCTGCATCTTGATGATCTTGGTCGGGCCGGTGACGGTGCCGTTGTTGCGCGGGTCACCCTTCTTGACGGCGTCGATGAACTCCATGCCGCTGACTACCTGACCCCAGATGGTGTACTTGCCATCGAGGAAATCGCCATCGTCCAGCATGATGAAGAACTGGCTGTCGGCCGAGTTCGGATCAGATGCGCGGGCCATCGAAACGACGCCGCGACCGTGGTGGGCCGACGAGAATTCGGCGTCCAGATTCTTGCCGGAACCGCCGCTGCCATCGCCGGCCGGGTCTCCGGTCTGCGCCATGAAGCCCTCGATCACGCGATGGAACTTCAGGCCATCGTAGAAACCCTTGCGGCACAGTTCCTTGATCCGCGCGACGTGTTTAGGCGCCAGATCCGGACGCAGCGCGATGACCACGCGGCCAGCCGGCACATCGAGATAGATGGTGTTTTCCAGATCCACCGGCTTGACCACCGGCGGTGCGGCCGGTGCATCGGCGGCATGGGCCTGGGTGGCGAACAGGGTGGAGGCGGCGAACAGCAGCCGGGCAAGGATTCGGGTCATCGGTACGGTCATGGAAGGGGCTCGTGTTCTGGCGAGGGATGCGAGGGCGGAGCATAGCCGCGCTCGCCGATCGCTTGCACGGGCGCCCTTGCAAGCCCTGAAACGGATGACCCGCTAGCTGCGAAGCGGGCCTGTCATGGACAGCGCCAAGACTGATCGGCGCAACTTCAATAAACTGGGGCCATGCAATTCTTCATCATTGTCGGCGGCCTGATCGGCCTGGCCGTAAACGGTTGGCGCGGCGCGGCATTCGGAGCACTACTGGTCTGGGCGCTGTTGCCGCTGGTGGGGCGACTGCTGCTGCGGACCGCAGTGCGCAAGATCGGCCAGGTCCAGACCCAGTTCCTCGACTCCACCTTCGCGGTCATGGGCGCGGTCTGCAAGGCCGATGGCCAAGTCAGCAGCGAGGAAATCCGCGTTGCCGAGGCGCTGTTCGATCAGTTGCGCCTGAACCCGGAAGCGCGCGAAGCGGCGAAGCGCGCGTTCAATCGCGGCAAGGAAGCGGACTTCGATCTCGATGCCGAAGTCGCCCGCTTCGCCACCGCCAGCGCACGCGCGCCGGTGTTCCGCCAGCTGTTCCTGCAGGTGCAGGTCTCGGCGATCGCCGCCGACGGCCAGACCCACCCAGCCGAGCACGCGATGCTGCTGCGCATCGCCCGCGGCCTGGGCATGTCCGCCCACGATGTCGCGATGTTCGAAGCGATGATGCGTGGTGGCGGCCCCGGAAGTGGTGGCGGCGGCGGTGGTTTTGGCCGCGATCGCGAAAGCCCTTCAGCGCTCGATGACGCCTATCAGGTGCTCGGCGTGCCGGCGACGGCCAACGATGGCGAGGTCAAGCGCGCCTACCGCAAGCTGATGAGCGAAAACCACCCGGACAAGCTGGCCGCCAAGGGCCTGCCGGAAAGCATGCGGGCGCTGGCCGAGGAAAAGACTCGCCGGATCACCGCTGCCTACGAGCGCATCGAACGCGCACGTGGCGGCGTCAAGAGCTGAACGACGCTGCCAGTCCACCATGAACGAGAGCCCGCGATGCGCAAGCTGTTCCTGCTGGCTGGCACCGGCCTGCTGCTCGGCCTCGGCGCTTGCACGAGTGGTGCCGTGAAGCCGGTGCCCGCTTTGCCGCAACCGGTGTCGGGCGAGCGTCTCGAACTGGTCTCCCCCGAAGCAGGCGTGCTCAGCTACTACGCCGCCGGCCCGGACAATGGCGCCGCCGATGCCCGGCCGCTGCTGCTGATCCACAGCGTCAATGCCGCCGGCAGCGCCTACGAAGTGCTGCCGATTCACGAACACTTCCGCGCCACGCGGCCGGTTTACTCGCTGGATCTGCCGGGCTTCGGCATGTCCGAACGCAGCGATCGCGTCTACACGCCACAGCTGATGACCGACGCCGTACTCGCCGTGACCCAGGCGATCCGCGCCCGCCATGGCGGTGTCGCGATCGATGCGCTGGCGCTGTCCTTGTCGGCCGAGTTCCTGGCCCGCGCGGCCAACGAACAGCCTGAGGCCTACGCCAGCCTGGCGCTGGTCAGCCCCACCGGCTTCAGCGGCCGCAAGCCGCGTCACGGCGAGCCGGGTTCAGTCGTCGGCCAGCCCTGGCTGTATCGCACCTTGAGCTGGTCAGCCTGGGACGATGGCCTCTACGGCCTGCTGACCCGGCCCGGCACCATCCGCTATTTCCTCGAACGCACCTGGGGCAGCAAGGCGATCGACGAAGGCCTGTGGGCCTACGACCAGCTCACCACGCAGGCCGCCGGCGCCAAGCACGCGCCGCTGTATTTCGTCTCGGCGATGCTGTTCTCGAAGGACGTCAACACGCTGTACGACGGCCTGCGCCAGCCGGTGTGGATGTCACACGGCATCCGCGGTGATTTCGTCGACTACCGCGGCACCTCCTGGTACGCCGATCGCCCGAACTGGCAGTTCACCGAATTCCCGACCGGCGCCCTGCCGCAGTTCGAAGTGCCGGAGCAGTTTCTCGCCGCGTACACGCGCTTTCTGTCTGGTGAACAACCGTAAACTCAGTCATGCTCTCGCCGACAAGAGGGGAGAAAGAACTTGAGCGCGAAGCGCCTTAATCCGCTGGACTGGACGTTCCTCGCCGGGGAGTCCGGCGACACCATGATGCAGGTCGGCGCGCTGATGCCGTTCTCGCCGCCAGACGATGCCGACCCATCGCTGCTGCGCAAGCTGATGGACGAAGTGCGTGCCAGCGCCGTCGCGCAGCCGCCGTGGAATCTGAAGCTCAAATACCCGAACCGCCTCGCCAATCCGTTGCAGGGCTGGGTCGAGGACGACAATTTCGACGTCGAATACCACATCCGTCGCTCGGCCCTGCCCTCGCCCGGCGACGAACGCGAACTCGGCATCCTGGTGTCGCGGCTGCATAGCCACCGGCTCGATTTCCATCGCCCGCCCTGGGAAGTGCACTTCATCGAAGGCCTGGAAGGTGGCCGTTTCGCGATCTATTTCAAGGTGCATCACGCGCTGGTCGACGGCTATACCGGCATCCGGCTGCTGTCGAGCAGCCTGTCGTCCAGCAGCGCCGAATTCGATACGCCGATGTTCTTCTCGGTGATCCCCAAGGCTCGCGCCGCCAAGGCGACCGTGAGCCCGAAAGTACCGACGATGGAAGCACTGATGACCTTGGCGCGCGAGCAGTTCGATACCTCGAAGACCATCACCCGAGTCTTGAAGGACACCATCCTCGGCGCGCTCAAGCCGGAGAAGGCGCGCGATCCGGCGCTGGTCGCACCGATGCAGGCGCCGAAATCGATTCTCAACCAGAAGATCGGCCGCAACCGCCGCTTCGCGACCCAGCAGTTCTCGCTGGATCGGCTGAAGCGCGTTGCCAAGGCCCACCGCGGCACCCTCAACGATCTCGTGCTGGCGATCTGCGCAACGGCGCTGCATCGGCTGTTGAGCGAGCTGGATGCCCTGCCCGCGCAGCCGCTGACTGCGATGCTGCCGGTCAACGTCCGGCCGAAGGACGATCCGGGCGGCGGCAATGCCATCGGCGCGATCATCGCCTCGCTGGCCACCGACATCGCCGATCCCTACGAACGTCTGCAGGCGATCATCGCCTCGACCAGTGCCGCCAAGGCGCAGCTGCAGGGCATGACCCGCAACGGCATCATGCAGTACAGCGCGCTGCTGATGGCGCCGCTGCTGCTGGCGCGGATACCGGGCACGGTCGGCCGCATCCGTCCGGCCTTCAACCTCGTAATCTCGAATGTGCCGGGGCCGACCAAGCCCCTGCATTTCCGCGGCTTCAAGCTGGATGCCTATTACCCGCTGTCGATCCCGATGCACGGCTACGGTCTGAACATCACCGTGGTTTCGTATGTCGACCAGTTAAACTTCGGTTTCATAGGTTGTCGCGATGGCCTGCCGCATCTGCAGCGCCTCGCCGTCTACAGCAAGGCCGCACTCGATGAACTCGACGACGAGGTCCGCAGTTGACCGGTGCGGTCAAGCGGCTTCGTCGACAACCATGAAAGCTGATTGATAACTCAGGGAACTCAGATGACCGGTTTGGCCGCAGTGCTGCTGTACATCGCCGTTATGATCGTGCTGGTGCTGAGTTATGCACTGCCACGAGTACCGCAGGTGCTGACCCGCAAGCGCCGGCCCGATGAATGGGGTCGCGACCAGCCGTCGATCGACCCGCCGGTGCTGGTTCGCGCGCAGCACGCACATGCCAACGCAGTCGAGAATTTCCCGCTGTTTCTCGGCGTGGTGGTGATCGGAGCGTTGATGGGCAAGAGCGCGACAGTGATCGATCCGCTGGCCTGCTTCGTCGTATACCTGCGCATCGCCCAGGCCGTCACCCACCTCATCGGTACCTCGTTCTGGCTGGTGATGACGCGGGCGACGTTCTTCCTGAGCCAGATAGCGCTGATTGGCACGATGGCTTGGAAGCTCTGCCAGAGCTGAAGCAGGTGGCCGAGCTGATCAATCTGAACAAGGCGCGCAAGCAAAAGGCTCGCGCCGCGGCCGAGGCGCTGGCGGCGGCCAATCGCGTCAAGTTCGGAAGAACCAAGGCCGAGAAGCAGCGCGATGCCTCGGCGGGAGCCGAAGCGGTACGACGGATGGACGGCCTGCGCCGGGAAACGCCGCCCGCCGATTCCTCGGACGATTGAAGCCAGCCTTGATGCAGCCCCTCCTGCCGCTGAGCCGCGCGCAACGCGCCATCGTCTGGGCCTGCTGGCTGGGCGGCGGCCTGCTGCGGCTGGTCTATGTGCTTGTCCTCCATCCGCCGACCCTGCACGTCTACAGCGACATGCAGGGATACGTGCAGCGGGCGCTGAACCGGGTGGCGGGGGTGCCGGAGAACATCGGCGATTCGCTATATCCGCCCGGCACCTCGATGCTGTTCGCCCAGTTGCATCAGCTCGACCCGACTTCCGGGCTGACCGTGATCGCACAGTGGCTGCTGTCGCTGGGCACGATGGCCGGCGTCTGGGTCATCGCCCGCGCGTTGTACGGCAATCGGGTGGCGGTGCTGGCACTGGTCGCGACGACGCTGTATCTGCCGCTATTTCACTACGCCGGTCTGTTCCTCGCCGAAAACCCGTTCACCTTCTGCCTGATCGCCGCCTACGCCTGCCTGATCAAGGCGATCGCAGCCTCGCGGGCGGTCGGCACCGCCTTGTGGGCGCTCGCGGCCGGTCTGCTCGCCGGGCTGGCGGCATCGTTGAAGGCGACGATCCTGCTGCCGGTGGCGGTGACCGGCATCGTGGTCATCGTCTGGCTGATCCGCAATCGCCGCCGCGGCGTGCTGACGCTCGCTGCCGGTGTGCTGATCGGCATGAGCAGCCTGCTGCTGCCGCTTGCCGAGCGCTGCACGCGGCTGGCCGAAGGGCACTTCTGCCTGGTCAGCACCAATACCGGGATGAACGCGCTGATGGGCCATGCCGGCGAGTACGCGGAGTTCGTCTGGGTCGACCCGGCACGCAACAGCACCTACTCGTTCACCAGCCCGAGTGCGCCGATGCACGGCTACACCACGCCGGTGCGCCTGAACTTCGGGGCCTATGACGTGCCCGCCAATGTCGCCGAGCTCGATCGCCGCATCGCCGCAGACCCGGCCGCCGCCGTCGGCTTCAGCCTGCGCAATGTCGCCGACCTGTTCGTCGGCAGGGATTTCTGGCCGGCGGCGGTCTACCGGCAGCGCAACTGGAGCCGCGCCTACCAATGGATGCTGCAGTGGCTGCTGCTGCCGCTGGCGCTGGCCTGGCTGATCTACCGCGCACCGAGACTGATCCGCCTGCGCGACGACAGCCTCGCCGAATGGCTGCTGCTGACGCCGCTGCTCGGCCTGATGCTGACCGCGTTCATCTCGCTCGGCGAACTGCGCTTCCGCATTCCCTTCGACGGCTTCGTGATCATCCTCGCGGCCCAGGCCGTGCTGGCCGTGTTCAACCGCGAACAGCGCCGAGTCAATCGGGACAGCGTGCCGCCCGTGCTGCGCTAGGGCGTAGCGGCTGGAGCCGGCGCCGCAACCCCGGCAACGATCCTTCCTCGCAGGCTTTTCAGCTTGGCGATCGTGATCAGGCGATGTTCGCGGCCAATGCGCCAGAGCAGCTTGCGGCCGGCGGAAGCGTCTTCCTGCGCCGGCTCGGCAAATTCGTAATGCACCTTCGGCCGCAGCAGCGCCACCGGCTCGCTGATGTCCGGCGTGGCAATCAGATGGTCGAGCACTTCGACAACCCGGTTGTTGAACCGGCCTTGCGGATAACCCAGATCGCGATACGCCTGCTGGAACAGCGGATACCAGCGGAAGTACAGCGCCACCAGCGCGTCATCGCTGATTGCCAGGAACAGGCTGACCACCGAGTTGTAGCGAGTCGCGTTGTCGGCGCTGATCGTGTAGCCGATCTTGTTGACGTCGACCAGAAACTCGCCGGCCACCGGCTTCAGCGGCCGGAGCTTCACGGCAACCCGGTCGCGCGGCAGGTTATCGATGGTGACGACGATGCGGCGGATCAGCATGTCCGGAATCAACCAGGCCTCGATCGGCGCCGCGCCGGGCACGGCGATCAGGGCATCGCGAAACGCGGTGTCGCTGTCAGCGATGCTCGGCAGCGCCGGCGCTGCGGGTGCTGGCTCTGGCACCGGATAATCCGCCGGCGGCGGCGGTGGCGCCGGTTCGGCAATCGCTTCCACCGGCACCGGCGGCGGCACGGCCGTTACCGGCTTGAACCATTTGAACCAGGCGCCAGCGGCGGCCAGCAAGGCAACGACAAGAATCAATCCCCAGCGGTTTGCAGACATCGTCGGCTCCGGTTGTTCGACAGATACACGGGGACAGATATACGGGATTGCCCCAGCCAACGCGTCCGCTCAGGCTGCTTCACGCTGTGCGAGTGCGGCGGTCAGCAACTCGTAGGAACGCAGGCGATCGGCGTGGCTGTGGATGTTGCTGACGATCATCACCTCATTGGCGCCGGTGTCGCGCACCATGGCTTCGATCCTCTCCCGCACCGTGCCCGGCGAGCCGACGATGCTCAGGGCGCGCTGCTGGCGCACTTCCAGGCGATCGAACTCGCCCCACTCGTAGGCGGCGGCTTCGGCCGGCGAAGGGATCGGCAGGTACTGGTTGCGGCCGATGCGCAGCCAGGTCAGATCCATCGACTGTGCGATTTCATCGGCACGGGCATCGGTCTCCGCACAGACCACCGATACACCGAGAATGGCGTGCGGCTTCGGAAACGCTTCCGAAGGCTTGAACGCCGCGCGATAGGCTTCGAAAGCCGGTGCTGCCGGCTCTCTGCTGAAGTGGCTGGCGAAGCTGTAGCCGAAGCCGGCCGAACCGGCCGATGAAGCACTGGCGCCGCTGGAGCCGAGGATCCAGATCGGCGGCAGCGTCACCTCGGTCGGCATCGCGGTGACTTTCGCGTATGGATGTCCCGGCCCGTAACCGCCGCCGCCGAAGCGCAGCAGTTCGTTCATCAGGTCCGAAAAATGTTCGCCGCCAGCCGCGCGCAAGGCGCGCGTGGCATTGCCATTGGTACCCGGCGCACGGCCGATGCCGAGATCGATACGGCCAGGATGCAGCGCTTCGAGCGTGCGGAAGTTTTCCGCGACCCGCAGCGGCACATGGTTCGGCAGCATCACCCCGCCGGAGCCGACACGGATCGATTTCGTGGCCGAGGCGATATGGCCGATGAGAATTTCCGGTGCACTGCTGGCCACGCTCGCCAGCGCGTGGTGCTCGGCAAACCAGTAACGCGCATAGCCAAGGCGTTCGGCCAGACGGGCAAGATCAACGCTGCGGCGCAGCGCTTCGGCGGGCGTCGAGCCGGTGCAGACCGGTACCAGGTCGAGCACGGAAAGAGCGAAGGTCATCGGGTATCTCCACGGATGGGCGGTGCTTGCCGCATCGCCGAAGGATACCGAATGAAATTGCCGGCCCGCATTTCGAGCGCATTTGGGCGCGTTGGGGCGGGCAAAAAGAAGGCCGCTTGCGCGGC
>NZ_CAISIQ010000280.1 GCF_903885465.1 uncultured Nevskia sp. | reverse complement strand
AGCCGGCGCGCCCTGTCCCTGATGCAGCCAGCGATTGCAGGCCCAGGGCACCACCACGTAGGCCACCACCAGCGACGCCCCGATCGCAACCGGCACGTTGAAGGCGATCGGGTGAAAGAACGCGCCATTCATGCCGGACAGGATGTTCAGCGACGCGAACACCAGGATGATGGTAATTGTCGCGATGGTGGTCGGCTTGCCGATTTCGTTGGTGGCCAGCACGGCGACGGCGCTGCGGTCGTCGTTACCCATCTCGTAATGGCGATGGATGTTTTCCATCACCACGATGGCGTCGTCGACCAGCATGCCCAGCGCCAGAATCAGGGCGAACAGCGAAATGCGGTTGATGGTCACGCCGAGCAACATGTCCACGGCCAAGGTCAAGCCGAGCACCAGTGGCACCACCAGGCAGACGATCATGGCCTGGCGGATGCCGAGGAATGGCACCAGAACCAGCAGTACCGAACTGATCGCGATGGTCAGGTCGAAGATCAGGCTGTTGACCGTGTGATCCGCATCGCGGCCGTCGTTGCGAGTGGTCACCACGCTGACGTCGGCCGGGACGAACTGGGCCTGCATCTTCGCCACCATCGCCAGGATTTTTCGGCTGACGGCAACTGCGTTGGTATTCGGCTTCTTGGCCACCGACAGAGTGACCGATGCCATTTCGCCGCTAGTGCTCGCGTTGCCGTGACGCGGATCGCCAGGCCCGAAGCTGAACCGGGTGATCTGATCGCGCTCGGTGGCCGGTCCATCGACCACTTCGGCGATGTCATCAAGGTAGATCAACTGGCCCTTGTGTACCTGCAGGGGCAAATGGCGCACCTCTTCCAGCGAATTCAGCTGGCCCTTCAGGTAGACGGTCTGATTCCTGCCACCGTCGACCAGCTGGCCGACGATGGCGGAAACATTGCTGGCCGAGATCATCGCCACGCCGTCGTTCAGGGTCAGACCGTAGGCCTGCAGCCGTGCCGGATCGAGGTTGACGCGGAGTTCGCGCGTGCGGCCGCCGAGAAGTTCGGCCACCGACACCTGCTCGATGGTGTTCAGACGCTCAGCCATCCGCTCGGCCAGTCGCCGCAGCGCGTAGTCGTCGTAGGTATTGGATGCCAGCGTGACGGTGACGATCGCGACATTGTCGACATCGATCTGCTGGATCACCGGATCCAACGTGGTCGCCGGCAGACGATGACGGTTGGCGGCGATCCGCTGGCTGAACCGGGTGATCGCCTGGTCCTTGTCGACCCCGACATGGAACTGCACCTGGATCTGGCCCATGCCGGCAGTGGCGATCGTCGAGGTATGGTCGACGCCTTCGATCTCGCGCACCACCGCTTCCATCGGCGCAATGATCAGGTGCTCGATCTCGGTTGGCGTGGCACCCGGCAGATAGAAGGCGACCTGCGCTCCCGGCACCAGAATCTGCGGATTCTCCTCGCGCGGCGTGATCAGGCCGGCGAACGTGCCCAGCAGCAATACGGCGACCACGAACAGGGGCGTCAGCTTGGAGTCAACGAAGATCCTGGCAACCCGTCCTGCAGAATTCAGCTGACTCTCAGACATGGTGCGCACGCCTCGGTGCTGCGCTGGGCGTGGCGCTCACCGGGACGGCCCGGCTGCTGCGGTGATCCGGTCGCCGTCCCGCATGCGGCTGGTCGGCGCACTGACAATCCGCTCGCCTTCGTCGAGCCCGGCCAGCACGAGCTGCGCGTCGCCGACTTGGTGCCCAGTCCGCAACCAGCGGAAATGCAGATGGTCGTCGTCATCGACGACATAGACGCCGCTCAGACCGCCGCGATCAATCAGTGCCACCGACGGAATCGCGATCTCTGGATGCTCGCCGACCTGGAACTCGCTGCGGCCGAACATCCCCGGCGTCAGTCCCGGCGTCGTTGGAAGTGCGATCTTGACCTCGAAGCCGCGGGTCACGGCGCTGCCGGACGACACCACACGTAACACCTCGCCGGTCAGCGTCTGACCGAGTGCATCGATAGTGATCTTCACGGGATCACCGACATGCACGCCGACGACCCGCTGTTCGGCAACCTGAGTGGCGAACAGCAACGCGGTATCGGATTCAACTGTGACCAGCGGTACACCGGGCGCCGCAACCGTGCCCACCCGCCCCTGCCGGGCGACCACGACGCCGGCAACGGGGCTGAGGATGCTGGTGTACTGCCGCTCGGCCTGTCCGCGTGCCAGTACCGCTTCTGCGGCTGCCAGACTTTCGGTGGCCGCCTGCAATTGCAGGCGCGTCTTGCGCACGTGGGTGGTGGTCACCACGCCGCCAGCGAACAGGCTTTCGCTGGTTTCCAGATCCTTTTCGGCGTCCTTCTTCAGCGCGGCGGACTGGTCCCGATTGGCGAGCGCCGCGCGGATGCTGGCGTCGACATCCTTGCTATCGAGCGTCGCCAGCCGTTGACCCCGCTGGACCCGTTCGCCTTCGCGCACCTCGATGCTGCGCACATAGGCGGCAATCCGCGAAGTGATGTCGACGCGCTCGTCAGACACCACGCTGCCGGTGCTGGTGTAGACCGCAGGCAGCTCGCGTCGCAGCACCACTTCGGTTCCGACATCGAAATGCTGTGCGGCAGGCGCTTCAACGGGCTTCGGGTCCTTGCTGCATGCAGCGAGGAGCAAGGCCGCTGATACGGTGAGCAAGGTACGGCCAAGTGAGTGGGGCATTGTCGGTTAAGAAGGCCTGGAAAGAACGGCGTTGAAGACGGGGGCGCAGCTCAGTCAAACGTCCAGGCCAGCCCGAACTGCGACTGCCAGACGCTCAGATGAGCGTCGATCACCTGGTCATTCGGGTCTTCGTCGACCCGGAATCCCACCAGCGTCCCGTTGTGCAACACGGTGGGTGTGGCGTTGCTGAAGACATTGCGAACCCGCATGTGATTTGCCACCGAATAGATCAGCGCCCAATTCAGGCTCAGCCGCTGCGACCAGCGCCAGGACAGACCGACACTGGCGTGCTGATCAGTGATGGCCGGCGCGAATACCGCCGGCAGCGCCTGATCGGCAATCAGCGGGTTGCCGCCGAAGCTGTAACCGGCCCGATAGCTCAGTCGCCCACGGCGGCCCTGATAACCGAACTTGTAGACGGTCACGCTCTGCCAGCCGAAGCCCGGCCCGTCGGCGCTGCCGAGACAGCCGTCCAGTGCCGGCGGATTGGGCAATGATCGGCCGATCAGCCGGGGCACGAAACAGGTATCGGTGAACCGTTGCGGGTCAACGGTATTGGCGAGCGGCCGGATACTGCTGTAAGCGATGTGCTCGATATCGAACAGCAGACGCTGCTCCGGAGCCACACGAATTTGCAGGCCGACATTGAGGGTCGGCGCGAAGTCCAGCGAACCGCCGATGATTGCTCCGCTGTAGCGATTGAAGGTCGAGGTATAGATGCGAGACTGATAGGCCAGCCCGATGCCGACAATCGGCAGCGCTTCCCAAAGCACGCCGACTCGAATCCCGCCACCGTAGGAAAAGTCATTGCCGTTATCGGTGGCACGGTCCGGCTCATTGGAAAAGGCGGCAAAGGCCCCTAGGCCTTTCACTTTTAGTAGCTGCAGCGCAACTACCGGTGCCACGCCAATCGACAGAGTGGGGCTTATCCGGTAAGCGCCATGTCCGGAAATCAGTACCTGCATCAATCCGACGCCCAGCTTGTCCTGCGAGCGCCCGCACAGACGCAGCAAATCGGTAGCCACGCTCAAAGGCTGACCGCCGCCGAACGTGCCATTACAGCGGGCCTCGAAGCCAGGAACGCCCCGTGCCAAGGTCGCCGTGCTGCCGCTGGATTCAGTCGCGAGTCCGGAGGCCGTCAAACCCCAACCGGCCGCGAATTGATCATTGATCCGCCAGTTCCGTGCGAACGACGGCACCGGGAATACGCCGGTCACCGATGTTGATTGTCCCGGTGCCAGATCGATCAATCCGAACGGCGAATTGGCCCCGAGATCACTGGCCCGGAATCCGCCATCGGGAATCGCGGCCCCTAAATCGAATGAGCGACTGTTCGGCAACCATGCGCCAGCCGCCGGGTTGCGCAAGGTCGCTGATGCGTCCTCCACCATCGCCGTTCCGGCACCGGCCATCCCGAGTTGCACGGTGCCATTGCCCGGCGCGTTCATGCCGTTCGCCGACCGGGCGGGTGCGCTCGTGACGATCAACAGAATCATTACGAAAAATCGGCTTGCGTTGCCGTTGCAGGCTGCATCCGATCGTGCGCGGCAACCACTCAAGGGAGGGCTGCCGATGGTGTTCATGCGGCGCCGCCTGCCATCGCTTCGGCCTTGTCTAGCGATGCCACGATGGCGCGCAACAGTCGCTCGAACGTGGCCTTGTCCTTGGCCGAAATTCCGGCCAGTGCGGCGCTGACAATCGGCGAGAGCCGCCCGGCGTAGCCCTGAACGACCGAGGTACCCAGTTTGGTGATGAAGACGTGCCGTCGCCGACCATCCCGGGAATCCAGCCTGATGTCGATCAGTCCTTCGCCGCGCAGCACTTCTAGGATGCGCGTCATGTTGGCCGCGGCCTGGCCGACCTGCGTGCACAGCGCCGTCGGGGTCGTGCCTTCGACGCCAGCCGCCATAACGATGATCAGCGTGTGGTACGAGCTTTCAGTCAGCCCGGCGGAGCGCAGCACGGGGTCAACGCAGGCCGTAATGCCCTGACTCGCCACCCGTAGCAGGCGCATTAGCAGGACATCCTGTGCGGACAATTCGGGCGCACCCAACTGCCAACTGGACATGCTCGCATCGACAGATTTCAGCCGATCATTAGTATTCATTACGTCAATGCTACACCGATGTAATAAAAATCAACTCGATAGTTCTCATGTCAGTTCAGTTCTGCGGGTGTGAGCGAGTGCGAACGAAGACACGATGTGATCGACTTGCTGGCCTACATTCGATAATGCCCCAGCAACTTTTGTCGCAGATCCCTGGATTGCCACTCAAAATGAGCCAGCTGTGGCCAGGCCAAAATGCGCCACCGATGCTTAGCGGCAAAATGCGCCGGGTGGCCACCGATGTCCTGAATCGAGGGTGACTGCCAGAACGGACCAAGGTGGCCATCGGCGCACCATGCGAATTCTCCTTGCATCCTCGGTGGCCGCCCGGCGCATTTCGGACCGCGCAGATGGTGAAGGGCCGTTCTAGGTTGCGGTCGCTGGCACGATCCCGACAGCCTATTTCGGCAACGCTTTGCCGGTTCTGGCGACTAAAACATCAGCCGCCACGCCTAGTTGCCGTGACAGCGCAAATATCGTGCTGAGTGTCGGCTGGCGTTCCCCGCGCTCAAGGAGGGACACGTAGGTGCGATCAATCCCGCAAGCCAGCCCCAAGGCTTCCTGTGATATGCCGGCCTGCGCACGGGCGGCTCTGAGCACATCGCCGAACGCGATCGCAACAGGGTTGCGCTTCTGAGAGTTAGCCGCCATCGGGCGACAGTGGCTCTCCGACGACTATTGATCTACGGACTATAGTCTGAGATTCTAGGCGGATACCTGAACCGATTAGGTTCCGTAGTCATCTGTATGCGGGCGGCAAGGTAAGTTTCTCGACGCACAGCGGACAGTCCGAATTGCGAGAGAAGTACGGCGGGTGCGTGCTTCGTGAACTTTTGACAGGACTGAGGGCAGCGCGTGTGTTTTCGATTGACGTATGAGGATTCCGAGATTTGCCTGGCTCTCCCCTTCGAGGGGCACATCGAAGAGCGCCTGCTGCAGGTAATAGGCAAGGCCGAGCCACAAGTAGCTGACGAGCGGGGCCGGAATGATCTGGCGCGGCGCATTGTCGATTTGGTGACTGCCTTGCTCGAAGGCGAACTGCTTCCGCCAACCGAGAAGCAACTCAAATATGCGGTCGCGATCGCCCGAGAACTGTCTCTAGAGCTGCCAGCCGAGGTGCTGCAGTACCGCGAGACCATGAAGGCGTTTCTCGGCGCCCACGCCGAGCATTATCGTCGGCGCAAGGGCTATCCGGGACCCGCTGCAGCGTTCCGGTCATGAGCGAGGAGTCTCCGGAAGAGGTCGCGGTGCGAGTCAGCATCGCGCTCAGCGGCGAGGCGGCCAGCGATTACGGCTCGGGGTTTATCGACAAGGAATATCCCGAAATCGTTTGGTCCATGTACGGCCTGCCAGACACCAATGAGATCGCCGTCATCGCCGAAGTCGGATCTCTGCAACTTGGAATGGCGCATGTTTCTGCCTTGTTATGGCCCGCGATGATCGACCGCGTCTTCGGCATAGACGTCGATGATCAGCGCCTAGCCCTTCGGCTATCCAAGGAGCTGTGGGACGCCCATTCCGAGCGGTTCGTCGCGGAGGCTTTGCGGGTTCGTCGCGCCTCGTAACCTGCGGGGCAGAACACGTTGAGCGACAGCTGACTGTCTACGGAATGCTGGCCGGTCCACCCGCTGGCAAGGTCTGCCTGCACGCAATCCTGTTCCATACGCGTTCTTTCTCATACGTCGTGAGCAGTGATTGTCGTGACATGTAATCACGGCTTTGCGAAGTCGTTGCGCAGCCATTGTCATTGGCCGTGATCGCGACTCGGTAGCGGGCTTATGGGGGTAGTCCACGCTGTCGACCTGGGTCATCTTTGTGCCCTGCTTTGTGTGAATCTTCTTGGGCGCACCGTGTATCGAGCAGCTCAGCGGTACGCATCGGATTTCGGCCGCGCTCAACGGGATAGCGGCGGAGAAAGGCAGTTCTACCTCACCAAGTGGAGATGTGGGGGACAGAGGTCCAGCAGGTGCTTCGCTTGATCGTCGGCAGTTGCGCAGAAAACTTGATGCCACCGCTTGACTCTGGACTACGGTCCAAGGTTAACAATCTCGACTGCAAGTCGATTGGCCTATCTGCCAAGTGCTTGTGCAAGTGCCGCAGCCATTTATTTATGTCGTTGCACACCCCGCCGATTTCGGTTCAGACTATCGCTATGTCCTTGCTTCGCACCTTGCTGACCGTGTTGCTGGCCTTGAGCTTTTCGCTCCAGGCAGCCGGTGGGATGGCCCGAGGCAAGTGCGATCACACGCCGCGGATTTCGCTTCACGGGGCGGCCAGCCAGTCGGCTGATGACCCGCACAAGGGCCATCACATGGCCGGTCACGTCATGCCTGACGACGGTGCTGCAAAGGCTCCGACAAAAAATGGCTCCGGCTGCACCTGCGACTGCTCGTGCCAGATCGGTCATTGCGCCAGCCATGGCACGACTTCTGTGGCGCGATCATCACATTTCGCGTTGGCGGGTTCAGGCAACGGTGTTCGCTTGCCTGTGATCGTCGTCCGTCTGACCGCAGCACATGGGTCAGGTCTGTTGCGTCCACCCAGTATCGCCTGATGTGAAGCCGCAGTCGGCGGCGACGGGCTTCCGTTGCCGCTCGACGCCTCGCTCACCGGGTTCTCCCTAGTTTTTCTGGAGCCCCGTCGTCAGGTTGGTCTGGAGGTTCTTGTGTTTTCCATTCGATTTTCCGTGTCCGCGAGCCTGCTCGCGCTGACGCTGGCTGGCTGTACCAGCCTTCCCGCAGACTGGGGACGCCCTGAAGTTGCGAAGCTCACGGCCGACCGCGGCCGGGCGCTTCCGCAGCCCTCAGACATCGCAACATTCAACCGCGAGTTGCTCGAAAAACCGCTGACCGCCACCGCTGCTGTGCAACTGGCGCTGGTTAATAACCCGTCGGTCCGTGCCGAAACCGCACGGCTGGGCTTCGCGGCAGCAGATGTCTACGAAGCGGGCCGCCTCGCCAATCCGGTGTTCTCGTTCGCGCTGCTGACGCCGGGGCCACCCGATGCGGTCGCGCGTCAGATCACGCTCGGCGTTGCCGTCAGCTTCATCGACCTGCTGTTTCTGCCGGCCCGCCAACGCTATGCCGACACCCAGTTCGAAGCCGCGAAGCTGTCGGTCGGTTCCGTCGCCATCAATCTGGCCGCCGACACCGAGCGTGCCTGGTACCAAGCTGTCGGTGCCCAGCAGCTTGCCGTGATGCGGGAAACCGTCTCGAAGGCGGCACGCGCTTCGGCTGATCTAGCTCAGCGCTTTGTCGATGCCGGCACCCTGCCCAAGCGCGAGCTGGCGCTGGAACAGGCCGCCGCCAGTCAGGCCTACCTAGATTTAATCGGCGCTCAGGCAAAAGCTGTCGAAGCGCGGTCGGCGCTCAATCGCCTGATGGGACTTTCGACGGTTGACGACCGCTGGGTACTCGATGCCCGGCTGGCCGAGCCGCTGGTCGATGAAGACTCGACCGACGAACTGCTGAAGCTCGCGGTCGACGGGCGACTCGATGTTGCAGCAGCCGACAAGCGCGCTGCGGCATTCGCCGGCCGCTACCGGCTGGAGCGCCATTCCCGCCTGGTCGACAACATCCAGATCGGCTACCAGCAGCAGAAGGATTACGACGGCAGCGTCAACGACGGCCCAACACTGTCACTCGGCATCCCGATCTTCAACTGGGGCAGCGGTCGGGTCGTTGCTGCGCAAGCGCAGCTTCAGCAGGCGGAAGCCGAACTCGACAGCCTGGTGCTTGATCGTGCCAACGACATCAAGCTGGCTCAGGCGCAGGTCATGGCGGCCAAGGCACGGGCTACCGGCTACCGGACGCAGCTGATCCCGCAGCGCGAAGAAGTCGTCGCCCGGATGCAGCAGGAGGTGAACTTCATGTTCATCGGCATCTTTGAACTGCTGGTCGCCAAGCAGCAGGAGTACGACGCCTACGCGGGCTATCTGGAATCGGTACGCGACTACTGGATGGCCCGTACTGAGCTGGCCCGCGCTGTCGGTCGGAACCTTCCGAGCAGCGCCCAGACGGGGCAGCCGGTGCTCGATCCGGTCCAGCTGATCGTCCCCAAGGGCGGCGGCATGGATCACAACCAGCACTCGATGGGTGGCATGTCGAAGGACATGCCGGGTATGGACGGCATGAAGGGCATGGACCACTCCCAGATGGGAAAGCCAGCCACCCCCGAGGCGGCGCCCGCTTCGAGCAATCCCCACGCCGGCCACAACATGGGCGGCATGGCCGGGAAGGAGCCGCCTGCCGAAAAGATGCCCGGCATGGACATGAAGGACATGCCTGGCATGAAGGGTATGGACCACTCCCAGATGGGAAAGCCAGCCACTCCCGAAGCAGCGCCGGCTTCGAGCAATCCCCACGCCGGCCATGACATGGGCGGCATGGAGATGAAAACGGAAGCACCGCCGGACTGTGCGGCGATGAAGAAGATGAACCTTTCCAAGCTCGACCCGACGGTCGTCAAAGCGATGCGCGAGCAATGCAAGGGCTCAGGAAAAGCCGGTAGCGCAGCCCCTGTCAGCCCCGATCCGCATGCCGGCCACGACATGAAAGACATGCCGATGAAAGGCATGGATCACGGCACCCCGAACAACAGCGAACCGGCAGCCACACCGGAGACCTCGCATGAGCACTGAAGCTTTCATCCCTGGCGCATCGCGCCGATCCCACTGGAGTTTTGCCATGAACCACAGCACCCGCTTTCTCTCGATCCTCGCGCTGAGCGTCTCGATGCCGCTCGCCTATGCCCATGACCCCAAGGAGCACGCCAAGGAAGCGGCGGCAGCCAAGGCGGCCCCTGACTGCGCGGCGATGAAGGACATGGATCACTCAAAGATGGACCCGAAGGACCCGGTCATGAAAGCCATGATGGCCAAGTGCAGCGGCGCGATGAACCACGACGACATGAAGGGCATGGAAGGCATGGACCACTCGAAGATGCCGATGCCGGCCAGCCCGGCCGCGCCCGCCGCCCCGGCGCCTGACGCCCACGGGAGTCACTGATGGACGAGACCACTCCCAAGCGGCTCACGCGACGCCACCTGCTGCAGCTTGCGGGAGGCGCCGGCCTGATGGCCGGCGCGCCTCGCCTAGCCCAGGCACAGCATGAAGGCCATGACATGTCGGCCATGGCCGGTATGAAGATGCCGGCGGCTGAAGCGATGCCGGCCGCCGCCGAGCCGCCGCCAACCGCCCTGCGCCGTCATCCGCAGGGCTATCTGCCGGTGCGCACGCTGAACGGCTGGACGCTGCCCTACAAGCTCAACGGCGGCGTCAAGGAATTCCACCTGGTTGCTGAAGAGATCGAGCACGAATTCGCGCCCGGCTCGCGGGCGATCTGCTGGGGCTACAACGGCACCACGCCGGGGCCGACGATCGAAGTGGTCGAAGGCGACCGCGTGCGGATCTTCGTCACCAACACGCTCAAGGAATGGACCAGCGTCCACTGGCACGGCATCGACTTGCCGAGCGGCTACGACGGCGTTGGTGGGCTGAATCAGCCGCACATCAATCCCGGTGAAACCTTCGTTTACGAGTTCACGCTGAAGCAGCACGGCACCCACATGTATCACCCGCACGCCGACGAAATGACCCAGATGGCTTTCGGCATGATGGGGCTGTTCATCATTCACCCGAAGGCCGGTGAAGAAGTGACGATCGACCGGGACTACGCCTTCCTGCTGCATAACTGGGCGCTGCATCCCGGCACCTATCGCCCTGACCCGGCGGTGATGCAGGACTTCGATCTGTGGACCTTCAACAGCAAGGTATTCCCAGCGATCGAGAATCTCGTCATGCGAACCGGCGAGCGGATGCGGATTCGCATGGGCAATCTGTCGATGTGGAATCACCCGATCCACCTGCACAGCAATCCGTTCTGGGTCACCGGCAGCGACGGCGGACGCTGGCCGCGTAATCAATGGCGGCGAGAAGTGACCGAGATCGTCGGCGTTGGCCAGATGCGCGACATCGAATTCGTCGCCACCGAACCCGGTGACTGGGCGTTCCATTGCCACATGGCACATCACACAATGGGGCCGATGGGCCATGTCGTGCCGAACACGGCCGGTGTCGATCAGAGCGGCGTTGAAGCTGACATCCGCCAGATGCTGCCGGGCTATGCCGCGATGGGTGCCAATGGCATGGCCGAACACGCCGGTCATGTGTCGATGGGGCTTCAGGGGCCAGAAAACACCTTGCCGATGATGACTGGCGAAGGCCAGTTCGGGCCGATCGAGATGGGCGGCATGTTCACGGTGGTCAAGGTCCGCGATGGCCAGAAGCCCGGCGATTTCACCGATCCCGGCTGGTATCGCTTTCCGAAGGACAAGATCGCGCGCGTGGTCAGCAAGGACCCGAACTTCGGCTGCCCCGAACGCCGGCAGCCCTATGTGAAGTCGACCTCCGGCCCGTTGGCGCGGCCGACTGTTCCCAAGGCTGAATCGATGCCAGGCATGGATCACTCGTCCATGCCCGGGATGGATCACTCGAAGCACGGGCAATGAGCCGGAGGAAATAAGCCATGAAGACTGTCAAAACGCTGCTCGTCGTTGCTGTGCTTGGTGGTCTGGCGGGGCTCGGCGTCTTGTACTCGGGTTTGTATCCGATGGGCGCCGACGTGCCGCATAACCGCCTGACCTACTGGGCACTGGAAACCCTGCGCGAGCGCTCCATCGCCCGCGCGATCCGCGACATCGAAGTGCCGCCGCTCGACGACTCGGGGTTGTTGCTCGCCGGGGGTGAGGACTACAACGAGATGTGTACGGACTGCCATCTGAAGCCGGGCAAGACCGAGT
>NZ_CAISIQ010000279.1 GCF_903885465.1 uncultured Nevskia sp. | reverse complement strand
GTCGCCGCCGACCCGAAGCTGCGCCCCAGGATCGACGCCAAGATCAACGAGTTCAACGCCGCGAAGGTCGATCACACCGGTGCGATGAAACGCATGCGCAGCGAGCGCGACAAGATCAGCGCGGACTTCGCGCGCGACATCCAGCGTTATCGCGAACTGCGGCCAGCAAAGGGCAACTGAGCCCGGTTCCGACCCGATTCACAGGCAGCGCAGGAATCGCCGACAATGCCGGGAACCTTGATCATTCCCTTCCACTGTCGATGTCGGTCCAGCTCTACCTCGCATCGCGTTCGCCCCGTCGCGCGGAATTTCTCGCCGCGCTTGGCGTAAGCCATGCCGTGATCGCCGCCGATGTGCCTGAGCAGCCGAAGCCCGGCCAGTCGCCGCTCGACTACGCACTGGAAACCGCAACGGCCAAGGCACGTGCCGGTGCGGCCAATGCGCGCTTGCCGATTCCCGTACTCGGCGCCGATACCGATGTCGCGATCGATGGCGTGATCCTCGGCAAGCCGCGTGATGCCGATGACGCCGTGGCGATGCTGATGCGCCTCGCCGGGCGCAGCCATCAAGTGGTCAGCGCGGTGGCCGTTGTCGCGGGAGAAAGGCTGGAAACGATCTGGACCCTTACCGACGTCGTCTTTGGCGATATCGAGGTAGCCGATGCCCGCGCCTATGCCGCCAGCGGCGAACCGCTCGATAAGGCCGGCGCTTACGGTATTCAGGGCCATGCCGCGCGCTGGGTGCGCCGGATCGAAGGCAGCTATACCGGCGTCGTCGGCCTGCCGCTGTACGAGACGGCGGAATTGCTGGGCCGCTTCGGTGTCCGAACCGATGCACTTCGCGTCTCATCGGTATCGGCGTACTCGCAATGAGCACCGAAATCCTCGTCAACATCGGCCCGCAGGAAACCCGCGTGGCCCTGGTCGAAGGCGGCGCGACGCAGGAAATCTATGTCCAGCGCGCGGCGCGCCACGGCCTGGTCGGCAACATCTACAAGGGCGTGGTGGTGCGGGTGCTGCCGGGCATGCAGGCCGCGTTCGTCGATCTCGGGCTGGACCGCACCGCGTTCCTGCATGTCGCCGACATGATCGCCAGCGAAGCGCACGCCGGGCCGCTGCCGCCAGTCGAGAAACTGCTGCATGAAGGCCAGGAAGTGCTGGTGCAGATCCTCAAGGATCCGATGGGCACCAAGGGCGCGCGGCTGACCACCTTGCTGTCGATCCCGTCGCGCTTTCTGGTGCTGATGCCGTTCGAGAAGCATGTCGGCGTGTCCGCCCGCATCGAGGACGAGGGCGAGCGGTCGCGGCTGAAAACCTTGCTCGAAAAGCTGGTGCCGGAGCTGTCGCCGAACTGGGGCGTGATCGCCCGCACCGCGGCGGAAGGTGCGGATGAAGACGGTCTGCGTCAGGACCTGAGCTTCCTGACCCGGCTGTGGGCCAGCGTCAATCAGCAGACCCAGTTCGCCAAGCCCGGCCATCTGGTGCATGGCGATCTGCCGCTGTCGATGCGCATCCTGCGTGATCTGCTCGGCACCGCGGTCGAGCGCATCCGCATCGATTCCGCCGAGGAAGCGCGCCGCGTGCAGCAGTTCGCCAAGGTGTTCGTGCCATCGGCGGCGTCGAAGATCGAGGCCTACAGCGGCCATGCGCCGATCTTCGATCTGTATGGCGTCGAGGACGAACTGAATCGCGCGCTTGATCGCAAGGTCGATCTGAAATCCGGCGGTCATCTGATCATCGATCAGACCGAAGCGATGACCACCATCGACGTCAATACCGGCGCCTTCACCGGTCATCGCAATCTCGAGGAAACCATCCTCAAGACCAACCTCGAAGCGGCCGGCTCGATTGCCCGCCAGCTGCGCCTGCGCAACCTCGGCGGCATCATCATCATCGACTTCATCGACATGAAGGCCGAAGAGCATCGCGCCCAGGTGCTGCGCACGCTGGAAAAGGAAATCGCCCGCGATTCGGCGCGCACCCACGTCTATCCGTTCTCACCGCTGGGCCTGGTCGAGATGACGCGCAAGCGCACGCGCGAAAGCCTCGGCCACATCCTTTGCGAGCCTTGTGCGGTCTGTGACGGCCGCGGCGTCGTCAAGACGGTGGAAACCATCTGCCACGAGATTGCCCGCGAAGTGCAGCGCGCCGCGCGTCTCTACGAGCCGAAAGCCTTCCTGGTGCTGGCCCATCCGAAAGTCATCGAGCGCCTGCAGGAAGAGCAGAGCGGCGGCTTGGCCGAGCTTGAAGCGAGCCTGAAGCGGCCGATCAAGCTGCAGGCCGAGTCGCACTACTCGCAGGAGACGTTCGACGTGGTGCCGGTGTGAGGCTGCGCGGTTTCCAGAGCATTGAAAGCGGTGTCGGTAGTCCACGCAGGCTTGATCTGCGCTCGCCATGAAGCTGGTCGCCAAGCGCTGGTGGACGCGGCTGATCACCGTGCTGGCGGTGCTGCTGATCACGGTCGCGACGATCAGCCTCGGCTTCCGTTTGCTGATCGATGCGGTGCCCGGTTATCGCGGCGATGTCGAGCGTTTCGTCACCGCCAGCGTCGGCCATCCGACTCGGATCGGCACCATGGCGCTGACTTGGCGGGGTTTGAGCCCGACCCTGGAACTGCACGATCTGGCGCTGCTCGATGACAGTGGCGCCGAGCTGCTCAAGGCGCCGAAACTCAGGCTGGGCTTGAGTCTCGGTCGCCTGATTGCGGGGCCGCGAGTGCCGGATCGCATCGAGGCTGAAGGCCTGCAACTGGTCGCCCATGCCGATGCCGACGGTCATCTGACGCTCGACGGCGTCACCTTGAAAGATACGGGCAATCACGCGCTGGTCGATGACCTTGCGCGCTACACCGAGCTGCGCCTGCGCAACTGCAGTCTGCGTCTGCACGACGCGCGATTGGCGGATGCCGCGCCGCTCGATTTCGTGCTCGACGAAGCGCAACTGCGCCACGGCAATACCGGCTACGCGCTCAGTGCCGTGCTGCGGCCACCCGCCGAACTGGCCCGGCGCGCCCGGCTGACAGCCCTGATCACCGGCGATCCCGGCCAGCTCGATACGCTCGCTGGCGACTGGGCCTTGACGGTCGAGGACCTCGCTGGCTGGCCCTGGCTCAAGCCGGCGTTCAAGCCCGGCGTGAAGATCGCGCTCGATGACGCCCAGCTGAGCGCCCAGGGTCGGATCGAAGCCGGCAAGCTCGGCGTGATGCAATTCGTCGCCCAGGCGCGCGACGTCATCGCGCGGACTGAAGATGCGCCGCTGGCGCGAATCGCCGCCGTCGATGTCGAGGCACGCGTCGAACCGTTTCCCGACGGCTGGCGTCTGAGCCTGCCGAAAGCCGATCTGAGCGGCGCGCGCGGACCGTGGTCCCTGGCTGGGCTGGAAGCGGTGCAGGCCGCTGATGGCAGCCGGACGCTGAAGCTGCCGCTGCTGCGTCTCGACGACATCGCCCCGTGGCTGACGGCCTGGCGCGAGCTGCCGGCGACCCTGGCCCGGCTGCGTGATGCCGAGGGCGATCTGCAGGCGCTGAGCGTGACGGCGGGCCCGCGGATCGATGAGCAGCCGGGAGCGCTGGCCGTGCAGGCGAAGCTGGTCGGCGTCGGCCTGGTCAGCCGTGCCGAGCAGGATGGCGTTTCCGGCATCGCCGGCGATCTGCTGGCGACGCGCGACAGCGGCGAGATCCGCCTCGCCGGAACCGCCGTCGCCGTGCATCTGCCGCGGGCCTTCGATCAATCGCTGCCGCTCGATGCCTTGCGCGGCGAATTGCACTGGCAACGCAGCGGCGAGGACTGGTTGCTGTCGGTGCCGGCGGTCGATCTGGTGCTCGGCAGCGCCGGCATCAAGGGCAGTATTGCGCTGAATCTGCATGCCGATCGGGTGCCGGATCTGAAGCTGCGGTTGGATGTGAAGGCCGACGACGTCACCGCGCTGAAGCCCTGGATGCCGAAGAACTGGAGCGAGCACAACCGCGAATGGCTGGACCGGGCAGTACGCGAGGCGAAGGTCACCTCCGGCGAATTGCTGATCGATGCGCCGCTGACGCCGCGTGATGCCGACAACCATCCGACCCTGCGCTGGGAGCTCAAGGTCAAGGTGCGCGACGGCGTGCTGGCGTTCGCGCCGGACTGGCCCGCAGCCGAAGCGATGGCGGCCGATCTGCACTTCCATGATGGCGGCCTGGACATCGATGCCAGCGAAGGCCGGATCAGCGATCTCAGCGTGACTCGACTGCACGCCGAAATCGCCGATTTTTTCGTGCCGGCGCTGGTGCTCGATGGTGCGTTCGAGGGCGATGCGGCGAACCTGTACAGGCTGCTGCGCGACTCGCCGTTGAAGACCCGCGTCTCCGGCCTGCTGACCCGCACCGAGGCCAGCGGCCCGGCCGCAGCGACCTTGGTCTTGCGGATGCCGCTGAACATTCCGCAGCCGCCGATCGATGCAACCGGCGTGCTGAGCCTGCGCGATGCCGAACTGCAGGTGCGCGGCCTGCAGGAGCCCTTGCGCGGCCTCAACGGCGAGCTGGACTACGGCAAGTCGATCAGCGCCGAACGGCTCACCGCCCGGCTCTACGACACCGCCATCACCGCCCAGATCGGCGCCGTCGACGCTCAGCCTGTGCTGACCGCCGCCTTCGAGCTGGAGCCGGGCCGCGGCGAAGGCCTGTCCGGCACCTTCATCCCTGTCTGGCTGCGCAACGGTCTCAGCGGCAGCACGACGATGACGGTGCGGCTGCCGCTCGGCGGGCCGGACAACGGTCATCTCTCGCTGGCCACCGATCTGCAGGGTGTGACTTCCAGCCTGCCGACGCCGCTGACCAAGACCGCCGGTTCGGCCATGCCGGTGGCGATCGATCTGAGCGGCGACAACGGCGCGACCCGGGTCGGCATCCGGGTCGCCGATGAACTGCACGCCGGCCTGCGCTTTGCCGAAGCGGGTGCTGACAGCGGCGGTGCGACGCGGCCGCATGGCATCGAAGTACGGCTCGGTAGCGATCCGGCGATGCCGCGCGCCGATGCCGAAGGCCTGGTCATCAGCGGCGCGCCTGACTATTTCGATCTAGGCGCCTGGCTCGCCTTGATCAGCGCGCCGGAAAGCGGTTTCGGCCAAGCCTCGGCGAACGGCAGCAGCGGCCCGCGTTTCCTGAGTGCCGATATCACCGCGAAACAGCTGAGCCTGCGTCGCCTGCAGTTGGGCGCCACCCGGCTGCTCGCGCTGCCGGATGGCGATGGCGTGACCGTACGCACCACTGGTGCTGCCGCAGGCGAAGTGCGTTGGCAGCCCGCCGAGGGCGGCAGTGTTGTCGGCCGGCTGGAAGCTTTGGCACTGGAACCGTTTCCGCCGCTGCCGCCGACCGTGCCGGGCGCCGCACCTCCCGACTCGCCGTTCAATCCCACTCGCGCCCCGGTGTTCGATCTCGACATCCAGCGTCTGAGCCTCGGCGAGGTCGATCTCGGCCATCTGAATCTGGTCACCGCGAGAGTCAACGATGGCCAGAAGGTCGAGCGCCTCAGCCTGGCCGGCGGCCGACTCGAAGCCAAGGTCGGCGGCTTCTGGCTACGTCGCGCGCTCGATGGCGTCGACGGTTCCAGCGCCGATCTGGACTTCGATCTGCATTCGAATGACATCGGCGATGTGCTGCGCGTGTTCGGCTACACGCCGAACCTGACCGCCGAAACCAGCCACTTCAGCGGCGCCGTGAGCTGGCCGCGGGTGCCGGCAGGGCTGGAGCTGTCACAAGCGGAAGGGACGATCGATATCGATGTCCACCGCGGTTCGCTGAAAGCGGTGGAGCCGGGTGCTGGCCGGGTGCTCGGCCTGGTCAACCTGTATGCGCTGCCGCGCCGTCTGCTGTTCGATTTCCGCGACGTGGTCGCCGATGGCCTTGGCTTCGACAAGCTGAAAGGCAGCTTCAAGCTCGCCGACGGTGACGCGGTGACCGACGATCTGAACATCGACGGCCCGTCACTGAAAGTGGAGATGCGCGGCCGCATCGGTCTCGCCGCCCGCGATTACGACCAGAAAGTTACCGTGTTCCCGGACATCTCCACCGGTGTCACCGTTGGCGCAACCCTGCTCGGTGGCCCGATTGCCGGCGGCATCCTGCTGGTCGCCCAGCAGTTGTTCGACAAACCGTTCAACCAGATCGGCAAGTTCAGTTACCGTGTCACCGGCAGCTGGGACGACCCCACCGTACTGAAATCAGGCGAAGCGCCCGCTGCCCCGCACAGTAAGGTCCCTTTCTCGGCCCCCACCCCGACCACAACGCCTGCCGACGCCCGCAATGGCTGAGCCCACGCCCGATTCGCCGCCGATCCTGCCGATGATTTCGGCGATCCAGATGAATTCCACGCCAGTGGTTGCCGACAATCTGGCGACTGCTGCGCGCCTGCTGGCCGAAGCGGCCGAGGCCGGCGCGGTGCTGGCCGCACTCCCCGAGAATTTCTCGATCATGGGTGCCAAGGAGACCGACAAGCTCGCCCACGCAGAGGCTTTCGGACGCGGGCCGATCCAGGACTGGCTGGCCGAAACCGCGCAGCGGCTGGGCTTGTGGATCGTCGCCGGCACGGTGCCGGTCGCGGTCGACGGCGATCCGGGCAGAGTCTGGGCGGCAAGCCTGGTGTTCGATGCCAGCGGTGCGCAGCGCGCCCGCTACGACAAGATCCATCTGTTCGATGTCGATGTGCCCAGCGCCACCGGCGAGCGCTACCGCGAATCGCGGACCATCGCCCATGGCGATCCGGCCGGTTTCGCGGTCGTCGAGACGCCGGCCGGCAAGCTGGGCTTGTCGGTCTGCTACGACCTGCGCTTCCCCGAGCTGTACCGCGAGCTGGCGGCGCGCGGCGCCGAAATCCTCTGCGTGCCGGCGGCGTTCACCGCCAAGACCGGGCTTGCGCACTGGGAGATCCTGCTGCGCGCGCGGGCGATCGAAAACCAGGTCTATGTCCTGGCACCGGGCGAAACCGGCACTCATTCCGGTGGCCGCCAGACTTGGGGCCATTCGATGATCGTCGGCCCCTGGGGCGAAGTGCTGGCCTGCTTGCCGGAAGGCGAGGGCGTGGCCACCGCCAAGGTCGATGTGCCGGCGCTGCACCGTTTGCGCGCCGGATTTCCGAATCTTTCCCAGCGGCGGATTGGCGTCTGAGCCCTTGCTGACTATGCCTCCGGGCTTGCATCTGGCGCGATCCCCCGCATCCTTCTCCCACTCCTTTCCCGAACGCTGCCGATGACCACCGCTCTCACGCTTGCCCGCGCCACTCTGCTGGAACCCGCTGCCCTCGATGAAGGCGCGATCCAGCGCGTGTTGTCCGGCCTGATGAAACCGGGCATCGATGCCGCCGATCTGTACTTCCAGAACTCGGTGTCGGAGTCCTGGTTCTTCGAGGACGGCATCGTCAAATCCGGCTCCAACCACACCGAGCAGGGCGTCGGCGTGCGCGCGATCAGTGGCGAGAAGACCGGCTTCGCTTATTCCGATGAGCTGTCGCTGCCGGCGTTGGTCGATGCCTCCGGTGCGGCGACGGCGATCGTCCGCACTGGCCAGAGCAATACGCTCGGCGTGCTCGTGCAGCCGAATCGGCAGGCCTTGTATCCGGCCGAAAGCCCGCTCGACAGCTGGCCGACCGAGAAGAAACTGGAACTGCTGAAGCGCGCCGACGCTGCCGCGCGGGCGATCGACCCGCGCATCACCCAGGTGATGGTGTCGCTGGCGGCGACGCACGACATCGTCATGGTCGCCGCAGCCGACGGCACGCTGGCCGCGGACATCCGGCCGCTGGTGCGAATGAACGTCACCGTGATCGCCGAATCGAACGGCCGCCGCGAGCAGGCCGGCAGCGGTGGTGGTGGTCGCGGTGCCTACGGCGATTTCTTCGCTGGCGATGCCGCCGAACGCCATGCCGCCGAAGCCGTGCGCCAGGCGCTGATGCTGCTCGAAGCGGTGCCGGCACCGGCTGGCGCGATGACCGTGGTGCTCGGCGCCGGCTGGCCCGGCATCCTGCTGCACGAAGCGGTGGGCCACGGTCTGGAAGGCGATTTCAATCGCAAGGGCACGTCTGCGTATTCGGGCCGTATCGGTCAGAAGGTGGCCAGCCCGCTGTGCACGATCGTCGACGACGGCACGCTGCCGGGCCGGCGTGGCTCGCTGACCCTCGATGACGAAGGCACGCCGACGCAGTGCACGACCCTGATCGAGAACGGCATCCTGCGCGGCTACATCCAGGACAAGATGAACGCCCGGCTGATGGGCATGGCGCCGACCGGCAATGGTCGCCGCGAATCGTTCTCGCATCTGCCGATGCCGCGGATGACCAACACCTACATGCTGCCCGGCCAGAGCGATCCGGCCGAGATCATCGCCTCGGTCAAGAAGGGCCTGTACGCCGTCAACTTCGCCGGCGGCCAGGTCGACATCACCAACGGCAATTTCAGCTTCTCGGCCAGCGAGGCCTACCTGATCGAAGACGGCAAGATCACCCGCCCGGTGAAGGGCGCGACCCTGATCGGCAACGGCCCGGAAGCGATGAGCCGGGTATCGATGGTCGGCAACGACCTGAAGCTCGACAGCGGCGTTGGCACCTGCGGCAAGGATGGCCAGAGCGTGCCGGTGGGTGTTGGTCAGCCGACCTTGCGTCTCGACAACATGACCGTCGGCGGCACGCAGGCCTGAAACGATGAAAGCCATCCCGACTTCGTCTCCGACGCTGGGCAAGCGCGCCACGCGTCCCGGTGTCGATGACCCTGGTACCGTCGTTCGGCTGACTCAGCTCGGCGTCGTCCAGGTGATCCGCCTGCCGAAGGACCTGCGTTTCGACTGCGAGTCCGTGCGGCTGATCCGCGATGGCGACCGCCTGATCGTCGAACCAGTTGGGAAGTCCGCTGCTGTGCTGTCGCCTCTGCCTGGACGTGAACCGCCAGCCGCGTCCGGGCCGCGACCGCGGCGCAAGGCGCCGGACGGCGATCTGCATACGCCATCGCCGATCGGTCCCAAATTCGGCCGCTGAAGCCTCTCCCTTTTCCTACGTTCCCCTTTATTCCATGAGAAGACCCCTCGGCCGCCTGCGCATCATCGGCGGCGAATTCCGTAGCCGCCTGATCGATTTCGATGCTGACGCCGGTGTGCGCCCAACGCCGGATCGCGTGCGCCAGACCGTGTTCGACTGGCTGAGCCCGATCATCGAAGGCAGTACCGTGCTCGATCTGTTCGCTGGCAGCGGCGCGCTCGGGCTGGAAGCGATCTCGCGTGGCGCATCGCACGCCAGCTTTGCCGAAACCGGCGGCGCGCAGGCCGAAGCAATCCGCGCCGCGGTCGCCAAGCTGAAGGTCGTCGATCGTTGCGACGTGATCCGCGGCGACGGCATTGCCTTCCTGCGCTCGACGCCGCGGCGCTTCGATCTGGTGTTCGTCGATCCGCCCTACGACAGCACCTTGCTGGCCTCGACGCTCGGCAGTCTGCCGAAAGTGTTGAAGGAACTGAACCGTCTTTACCTGGAATGGCCGAAGGGCCAGCCGCCGGTGCTGCCGGCCGGTTACACGATGCTCAAGGAAAAGACCGCGGGGCAGGTAAGCTACGGTCTGTTTACCTACGCGCCACCGGGAGAGCCGCAACCGTGAGCGTCATCGCCGCCTACTCAGGCACCTTTGACCCGATCACCCTGGGTCACAACGACATCATCCATCGCGCATCGCGGATGTTCCCGAAGCTGATCGTCGCAGTCGGCTCGAACATCGCCAAGAACCCCAAGTTCACGCTCGAGGAACGCTGCGATCTGATCCGCGCCTCGGTCACCGATCTGGTCAATGTCGAAGTCGTCGGCTTCAGCGGCCTGGTCGTCGACTTCGCGAAGGAACACGGCGTGACCGTGCTGGTGCGCGGCGTGCGCAATGTCGGCGATGTCGAATATGAGAAGCAGATGGCGGTGATGAACCGCGATCTCTATCCGACGCTCGATACCGTGCTGCTGGCGCCGTCGCCGGAATACGCGCATCTGTCGTCGAGTCTGGTCCGCGAACTGACCGGGCTCGGTGCGCCGGTCAAGAAGCTGGTGCCGAAAGCTGTGATTCCGTCGCTGCTCGCTCGCTTCGGCCGCAAGACGCGCTAGGCCCGTATCATCAGCCCATGGCGCTGACGATCACCGACGAATGCATCAATTGCGATGTCTGCGAACCGGCCTGCCCCAATCAGGCGATTTTCCAGGGGCCGGACATCTACGAGATCGCACCCGAACGCTGCACCGAGTGTGTCGGTCATTTCGATGAACCGCAGTGCCGCTCGGTCTGCCCGGTGGACTGCATTCCGCTCGACCTGCTGCATGTCGAAAGCCACGAACAGCTGCTGGCCAAATACCGGCTGCTGACTGCCGCCAAGCTCTGAGCGCGGTCTGGTCTCATCAGGAAACTCCGCGTGACTTCCAACGTCTTTCGCCACCGCTTCGACGGCCTAGCTGCCACCCGAACTTTCTTGCTGTCGCTGGCCGTTCTGTTGTCGGCTGGCGTCTCTGCCAGCGCCGCCGACAAGCCGCCCGGCAATGCCGTGGCCAGTGCTCATCCGCTGGCGACCAAGGCCGGGCTCGATATTCTCGCCGCCGGTGGCAACGCCTTCGATGCCGCCGTTGCGATCACGGCAGCGATTGCCGTTGTCGAGCCCACTGGCTCCGGCATCGGCGGCGGCGGCTTCTGGCTGCTGCATCGCGCGTCGGACCGTTTCGAGACCATGGTCGATGGCCGCGAAGTCGCGCCGTTCGCCGCCACGCCGACGATGTACCAGGACGCCAGCGGCAAGGCGATCGACAAGGCTTCGCGCGATGGCCCGCTGTCGGCGGGGATTCCCGGCGAACCGGCCGCGCTGGTCTATCTGGCCAAGAAGTACGGCAAGCTGCCGCTGGAAAAATCGCTGGCCCCGGCGATTGAACTGGCGAAGGATGGCTTCGCGGTCGATGCCAAGCTGGTCAAGGCGATCGAGCAGAACCAGGCTCGTTTCTCGCCGGCAGCGCGCGCAGTATTCCTGCCCGGCGGCAAGGTGCCGACGGTCGGCCAGAAGCTGCGCCAGACCGATCTTGCAGCGGTGATCAAGCGGCTTGCCGACAAGGGCCTGCCCGGCTTCTACGACGGTGAAACGGCGAAGCAGTTGCTTGCTGGCGTCAGCGAAGCCGGTGGTATCTGGAGCGCTGACGACCTGCATCGCTATACGGTCGTCGAGCGTTCGCCGATGGTCACCTGGTTTCGCGATTACCGTTTGGTGTCGGCACCGCCGCCATCGGCCGGCGGCTTGGCGCTGATCGAAACCCTGCAACAGCTCGAAGCGATCGGCTGGTCGGATGTCGGTGACGGCGTTGGCAAGCATCTGGTCGTCGAAGCGCTGCGCCGCGCCTATCGCGATCGCGCCGCCTGGCTCGGCGATCCCGATTTCGTGCGCATTCCGCTGGCCCGCCTGGCGTCGCGCAGCTATGCGCTGGAGTTGGCGAAAGGCATCGTCCGCGACAAGGCGACGCCGTCGGCGAGCCTGCCACCGGCGCCGCTCGGCGCACCCGGTGGCACCAATACCTCGCATTTCTCGGTGATCGATGCCGAGGGCAACCGCGTGGCCGCGACGATGTCGATCAATCTGTCGTTCGGCTCCGCCTACATGGCGCCGGGCACCGGCATCCTGCTGAACGACGAGATGGACGACTTTGCCGCATCGACCACCGCCAGCAATGCCTATGGCCTGATCGGCTCGGAAGCGAATCTGGTGGCCCCGCGCAAGCGGCCGCTGTCGACCATGTCGCCGACCTTCATCGAAGGCCCGAATGGCGTGCTGGTGCTCGGCACGCCGGGCGGCAGCCGGATCGCGACGATGGTGCTGCTCGGCGTGCTGAACTTCGTCAACGGCGCCGACGTGAAAACCATCGTTGCCGCGCCGCGCTACCACCATCAGTACCTGCCGGATGTCGTGCAGTACGAGCCGGGCGCCTTCAGTCCGGAAGAAGTCACGCGCCTCACCGCGATGGGCCATGAACTGAAGCTGCTCGACAGCACCTACGGCAATCTCCAGGCAGTGCTCTGGCGTCCGGCCAACGACACGCTGGAAGCAGCCGCTGATCCGCGCGGCGTCGGCAGCGGCGAAGTGCGGCTGCTGAAACGGCGCGATTAGAGCGGTTCTGCGGAGGTTTGCCGTTTCGACAAGCCCGATGGCGGCTGGTTAGTATCTCGGGGGGACGAACTTGTCCCCTGACGGCAAGCCATGCGCGCCCGTCCATAACAACGAGGAGAACACATGAGTTTGACGACGCGAATTCGCTTGCTTGCCCTGGCTTCCGCCACGGCCACTGCCATGATGCTGACCGGCTGCAATGGCGGCGGCGGCAATGATGATTCTGCTGGCGGCACGACCGGCTCTACGACGGGTTCGACGACCGGCGGCACGACGACGGGCGGCACCACGACCGGCGGCTCGACCACGGGTGGTACGACCGGCGGAACCACCGGCGGCACCCTGGGCGGTTTGACGGGCGGCG
>NZ_CAISIQ010000278.1 GCF_903885465.1 uncultured Nevskia sp. | reverse complement strand
TTCATCACCAAGACCGCGCCGGCCACGGTGCTGATCAAGAAGGCCGCTGGTGTCGAGTCGGGCAGCCCGACTCCGCACACCAAGAAGGTCGGCAAGATCACCAAGACTCAGGCCGCCGAGATCGCCAAGACCAAGTGGCCGGATCTCAACGCCGGCAGCATGGAAGCCGCGGTCAAGTTGATCGCTGGTTCGGCCCGCTCGATGGGCATCGACGTGGTGGAGGGCTAAGAACATGGCAACCGTGATCAAGCTGACCAAGCGTCAGAAAGCATTCGCCGACAAGATCCAGCCGGGCAAGGCCTATCCGGTCGACCAGGCCATCGAAATCCTGAAGTCCTGCGCCACCGCGAAGTTCAAGGAATCGCTCGACCTGTCGCTCAACCTCGGCATCGACGCCAAGAAGTCCGACCAGAACGTCCGCGGTTCGACGACGCTGCCGAACGGCAACGGCAAGACCGTTCGCGTTGCCGTGTTCGCCCAGGGTGCCAAGGCTGCTGAAGCCCTGGCCGCTGGCGCCGACGTGGTCGGTATGGAAGACCTGGCCGCCAAGATGAAGGAAGGCGACCTGAACTACGGCGTCGTCATCGCCAGCCCGGACACGATGCGCGTTGTTGGTGCGCTCGGTCAGGTGCTCGGTCCGCGCGGCCTGATGCCGAATCCGAAGACCGGCACGGTGACCCCGAACGTTGCCGAAGCCGTTCGCAATGCGAAGTCGGGCCAGGCCCGTTATCGCACCGACAAGGCCGGCATCATTCACTGCTCCATTGGTGCAGCGAATTTCGAAACCGCCAAGCTGACGGAAAACCTGCTCGCCGTGCTGCGTGATATCCGCAAGCAGAAGCCGGCGACCTCGAAGGGCGTGTTCATCCGCAGGGTAACGCTGTCGACGACGATGGGCCCCGGCGTGCCGGTCGAGCTGTCGTCGCTGCCGGAATAAGAAACAAATGACCGGGATGCGTTCTGCGCATTCCGGTTTTCGGAACTTGACAGTGTGGCCTCACCGCCACGCCGTCCGAGACCGTCAGTAGGGCCGAAACCGCTCACGCGGCCAGGCAGGTTAAAGGTTCGCAAGAGCCGCTGACGCAGACGGTAAGCCCTGAAGACTCACGTCGACAGGGTTCCGTAAAAGTGGATCGAGCCGCAAGGCCCGGTCCTGTTTGTAACGCAGCATCACCAGGAGGTTCGCGTCTAATGGCATTGCGTCTTGAAGACAAGAAGGCCCTGGTTGCGGAAGTGAATGAAGTGGCGTCACGCGCGCTGTCGGCTGTTGCAGCCGAATATCGCGGACTGTCTGCCGGCAAGTTCGACATCCTGCGCAGCAAGGCCCGTGAGAACGGGATCTATCTGCACGTGGTCAAGAACACGCTGGCGAAGCGCGCACTGGCCGGCACTCAGTTCGAGTGCATGGGCGACGCGCTGGTCGGACCGTTGGTGCTTGGATTCTCGCTGGACGATCCAGGTGCTGTTGGTCGCGTGATCAAGGACTTCGCGAAGGATAACGACAAGCTGGTGGTCAAGGCGGTTTCGATCGGCGGGCAGCTGTATGGCTCGAAGGACATCGAACGTCTGGCTTCGCTGCCGTCCAAGGAGCAGGCGTTGGCCATGCTCATGGGCGTCATGAAGGCCCCGGTGTCGAAGTTCGTTCGTACCCTCGCAGAACCGACTGCCAAGTTCGTGCGCACCGTGCAAGCGGTGGCCGATCAGAAGCAGGCGGCCTGAGTCGAGTCCCCAGAGCAGTTATCTGGCCACAGTTTTTCCATTCACTTTCCCTGATCGGGTAAGCGGTTTGGTTCACACACTAGTCAATCGAGGTTTTTAGAAATGGCACTTTCAAATCAGGAAATCCTTGACGCGATCGCCGAGAAGTCCGTCATGGACATCGTCGAGCTGGTCAAGATGATGGAAGAGAAGTTTGGCGTCTCCGCTGCTGCCGCCGTCGCCGTTGCCGGCCCGGCTGCCGGC
>NZ_CAISIQ010000277.1 GCF_903885465.1 uncultured Nevskia sp. | reverse complement strand
CTCGCCGCGGCGGCTGCCGACCCGACGCTGCTCGCGAACATGCTGAATTCGGAGCGCAACACCTTGCTGCTCCTCATGGGCATCTGCGTCGCGAACATCGTCCTGGCGGTCTGGCGGCCGAGGCTCACGATCAAGATCCGCTGATCGCGGCTGACGATCGGATAGTCGGATTCCTGCTTCAAAAATTCGAATCTGCCCAAAGGGACATTGGACACTTGTCCCAGACCCTAGAGCTTGGATAGCGCGTCGAGCACCGCGCGCACACGCGGTGGCAATAGCCGTTTCGAAGGATAGACAGCGCTGATCGGCGTCGGTGGCGGGCGCATCGTCGGCAGCAACTCGATCAGGTCACCGCGCGCCAGGGCATCCTCCGCCATGTAGTCGGGTACCTGGATCAGGCCCATGCCGCTGATCGCGGCCTGCACCATCGCCTCACCATCACCGATGCGCACGCCGCTCCGCACCGGAAGGCTGATCAGCTCTCCACGCCGGGAGAATTGCCAAGGCCGGTCGCGTCCGGTGCCGGGCATGCGGAACGCCACGGCAGAGTGCGACTCCAATTCGGCGAGGGTTCTCGGTCGCCCATGGCGATCGAGATAAGCCGGACTCGCGCAAAGCTTGAGGGTCTGCGTTGCGAACGGACGCGCCACCATTGTCGAGTCCTGAAGCTCGCCGATACGGATTGCGAGATCGACGCCCTCCTTGACGATGTCGATCTGCTCGTCCGACAGGCGCAGGTCGAACTCGAGCGCCGGATGCAGCTGCGCGAGCCGCGCCAGCACCGGCACCACGAAGCGTCGTCCGAACGATACCGGCATATCGATGCGCAGCGGGCCGCTGACCTGATTGCGCGTGCCGGCCGCCGCCACCTGCAGGTCTTCCACTTCGGCCAGCACCCGCTGGCAGCGTTCGTACAAGCGCTCGCCATCGGGGGTGAGGCTGACCTGACGGGTCGTGCGGTGAAACAGTTTGACGCCCAGCGATCGCTCCAGCCGCAACACCGATTTCGCGAGCGTCGAGGGTGCGCAACCCAGGCTCTGTGCAGCACGCGCGAAGCTTCGGTGCTTCGCCGTTTCTGCAAACGCCAGGAACTGCTGAAGACTGCTCATGCGAGTTCTATTGAGGACATTGTGTCTCCAATGTTATGGCTTTGCGTGTACTTCTGTCTCATCACTGCGTTTGCCACACTATGGTCGCCGGTTGCAGATTTGTCCCCACTCCACTATCCGGCAAGGTCCGTCCACAGCGCTGCCAATCAGGGATTCAGGAGTCGAGCCATGTCCGTCTTTCGCAATGATCAGAATCAGATCCACAGCCTGCACGGCAACCATGTCGCCGGAGTCGCCACGTCCACAAGCGGCGCGCAGCAGGTCGAGATGTGGCGCGGCCGCATGGACGCCAACTCGGCGACGCCGCCGCACAGTCACGACACGGAGGAAGTCGTCCTGTTCCTCACGGGTAGCGGCCGGGCGACCGTGGCCGATCGAGAACTGCGCTACCAAGCCGGTGACACGCTGGTCCTGCCGGCCGCTCAGGTGCACCAGATCTTCGCCGAGACTGAAAGCGAGTTCGTCTCCGCAATGCCTATCGGCGGCACGGTGAAGCTTCCCGATGGCGCGGTGATCGACCTTCCTTGGCGCCGATAGATCCTCTTTCCTGAAGGAGCACGTCAGCGACGTGGATGATTCGAGGATTGCTTTGAAGCGGCGCGACTGAAGATCCGAAGGGCGCCTTCGGGTCTTTGGTAGCCGCTCCCTACCCTCGATTACGACCGCTTGTCGCTTCAGCCGTCCCGCGAGTTTCGACCAATCTCCGCTCCCTGGTGATGCGGTAAAGTCGATACATGCTCTTGGGGGCCTCGCAGGTGGACGAGTTTTTTCAGCGCCTCAGGCAGCGCAAGGTTGTGCAATGGGCGCTCGCCTACCTCGCCGCATCATTCGGCCTCATCCAGGTTCTCGATCTCGTCGGACAGCGCTTCGGCTGGCCGGACGAGATCGTGCGGGTTTTCATCGTTGTGGCGGCTGTCGGCTTCTTCGTGACCTTGGTCTTGGCCTGGTATCACGGCGAGCGCGGTGCGCAGCGGATGACGACTACCGAGGTGCTGATCCTCGCTGCGCTGGTGGCGGTCGGCGCTGTGCTGGCGTGGCGTTTTGCGCTGCCAACCGCCACAAAAGTCGCGATGGCGAATTCCACACCGGCGCCTGACGACAAGTCCATCGCGGTGCTCGCCTTCACCGATCTGAGTCCGGGACACGATCAGGAGTATTTCTCGGACGGGCTGTCGGAAGAGCTCATCAACAGCCTCGGCCGCGCTGGCGCTTTTAAGGTCATGGGCCGCACCTCGTCGTTCCAGTTCAAGAACAGCAAGGACGACCCGCGAACCATCGGACAAAAGCTTGGTGTCGGCTACTTGGTCGATGGCAGCGTGCGCAAGGCCGCGGACCGCGTGCGCATCGGCGTAGCGCTGGTGCGCGCCGATGACGGATCCAACGTCTGGTCCGATACCTATGACCGTGATCTGAAGGATATCTTCGCGGTGCAAAGCGAAATCGCCAGTGCCGTGACCGGCCAGTTGCAACGCTTGCTGGGGATCGCAAAGACGCAGACCCTGGTCGCCAAGCCCGATGACGGACGGCCACCGAGCGGCAATGTCGAGGCCTATCAGGCGCTGCTGCAGGGCAACTTCCACTCCCGGCGTGCGGACGCCGCCGATGAGTTCAAGGCCATGGAGTTCTACGAACGCGCGATCGCCCTGGATCCGCGCTATGCGCTCGCCCACGCCCAGCTCGCCATCTCCGCGCTCTGGTATGCCGGGACCTATTCCAATGACTCGGCCGTCGAACGCGAAGCCATCATGGCCGAGGTGCGTCTGGCGGTGACCGAGGCTCTGGAACTCGATCCCGAGCTCGCCCGCGCCCATTTCGCCCGCGCCCAGCTCTTGAGGATCGATCTTCAATTCGCGGATGCCGAGAAAGAATTTGCGCGAGCCGCCGAGCTGGCGCCGAATGATGCGGGCGTGATACGCCAGCTCGGCCTGATGCAGTCCGAACGCGGCCACCTCGACGCGGCGCTGGCCACGATCGACCGCGCGGTCGCGCTGGATCCCCTGTCGCGCGATGCGCTGTTCTCGCGAGGCCTGCTGCTGGATCTGATCGGGCGCTTCGACGAAGCCGAAGCAGCGCTCCGCAAGGCCATCGAGGTCGAGCCACAGTCGGCAACGACTCATTCCCAGCTCGCCATCACCAAGGTCCACCAAGGTGATACCGCCGCCGCGATCGCGATCGCCCGGGAGGAAACGGATCCGTTCTGGCGTCGTTGGGCGCTGGCGATGGCGCTGTTCGCGCATGGTGACCGCAAGCAGGCGGATGCCGAGCTGGAGGCCTTGATCCGCGACAACGGCGCGGATTCTCCCTTCCAGATCGGCGAAGTCTATGCAGCGCGCAAGAATCCCGACGAAGCGTTCCGCTGGCTCGATCGCGCATTGGCGGTCAAGGACCCTGGCGTCAACCAGCTCTTCACCTCGAGCCTGCTCGCCGCCTATCGCGACGATCCCCGCTATGCAGCGATCGCACGCACGGCCGGCCTGGATCCGGCCAACGCGCCGGCGCAGCCGTAGCGCACGGCAGTGGCGCAGTGAGCCCCTGCAGGATCAGCTAGTCAGTTCATGAATCCAGAGCCGCCAGAGCCAGTCGAAATCCTCACGGCCGATCAGTACCGCCTGCAGGCGCACATCTGGTCTGCCCGCTCCGCTACGCAGCCGCCGCGTTCCGTCGTTGTCATCGCGCCTGCCACTTCGGTGTTGTCGCGGTACTACGCGCGTTTCGCTGCGTTCCTGTGCAGCCGTGGTCATGACGTCGTGACTTTCGACTACCGGGGCATCGGCGGCTCACGCCACGGGGCGCTCAGAGGTCTCGAGGCAGGCTGGCTCGACTGGGGGAGCGATCTGGAAGCGGTCCTGAGCTACGTCCGTTCAGCTTTTCCGGCTCACCCGATCGATGTTGTCGGCCATTCCGTCGGCGGCTTCCTGATCGGGATGGCACCGTCTGCCCTGCACGTTCGGCGCATCTTCACGGTAGGCGCGCAATACGCGTACTGGCGCGATTACACACCCAGCGAGCGTCGCGGGATGCTGTTGCGCTGGCATCTCCTGATGCCCGCGATTGTCGCGCTCGCCGGCTACTTGCCGGCCAAGCGACTGGGCTGGATGGAGGACACTCCCAAGGGCGTGGTGCGGGATTGGTCAGGCATGGGCAGCCGCTTCGAGAACAGTCTGCGACACGGGAGCGGACATCGCCTGAGTCGAGACGAAGCAGAACGGCTGGTGGAGCGCTTCGCTTCGGTCACCGCCCCCATTCTTGCAGTCGGCGCGAACGACGACCCATTCGGCACTCCGTCAGCGGTCGACCGGTTGCTCGCGTACTTCACGGGCGCAGATCGGCATCACCTGCGGCTTGATGCCGCATCGCTAGGCTTCGATGCAATCGGTCACTTCGCGTTTTTCAACGAGCGCTTTCGCGATGTGCTCTGGCCACTCGCATCGGACTGGTTGGAGGATCAGAAAGTGCCGACGCTGCCCTTGATAACGGCAGCTTCCGGCTAAATGGCGCCGGTCGGGGTGATCGGATCTGGCTCCGGATTGCCTGCGCTCGTATACGAAACGACCCAGGCAGTTCCGGCACAGACGCACAGCGCGAGTGCGGCGGCGATCCAGCCGACCGTCCCGTAGCCGGTAATAGAGCCGTTGGCAGCCGTCGACAGGATCATTCCACCGAGCCACGCACCGCAGCCGCTGCCCAATGATTGAAACGAACTGTTGACGCTCAGGAAGGCGCCGCGCGCCTGTGGCTTGGGCACCGTGGTCATCAGCGCCTGAAACGGCACCAT
>NZ_CAISIQ010000276.1 GCF_903885465.1 uncultured Nevskia sp. | reverse complement strand
TCTCGGTCGAGGTCGGCAGTTAGTCGATCGTCAGCACGTCCACCTACACCAGCTTGCCCGGCACCATCGGCAAGGATCAGACGGTGTGCGTGCGGCATATGTCGTCGGCGCAGTTTTCCACCGGTACCGATACCCGGCTGACGGTGGGCGGCGTATCCGACACCTTCACCAGTACCACCCGAATGCCGCCGACAGCTCAGGGGCCCGCCATCGAGACCAGTGTCTCGAGCTACGACTTCGGCACGGTGAAAGTCGGCAGCAGCAGCACCGATCGCAACCTGAGCATCACCAGCAGCGGTACCGATCCGCTGGAGATCCAGAGCATCGCCATCTCTGGTGATTTCTCCGGCGCTCACCACTGCCCGCGCGTCCTCGAAGCCGGCAAGAGCTGCACGCTGATCGGGCGCTTCAAGCCCACCGTCACCGGAAAGCGCAGCGGCAGCATCACCATCACCAGCAACGCGCCGGGCAATCCCACGGTCGTCAGCCTGACCGGCAAGGGCGGCTGATCGAGGCAGGCTTTCGAGCCTTGTCTCCGCCAGGGGGCGGGGCTTCTCCACGGCCGCGCGAAGGGCAGCGGGGCTGATGGCACCTGTTTTGCTCGATCTCCGGTCATAGCGACACGGCGATCCGCCGTGCGAGGAGACGCCCATGCACACGAGCAGAAAACGCAGCACCACGCTGCTGCCGCAACCATGACCGGCCACGTCGACGCCGCCTGGCGCTTCGGCCGCAAGACCGGCCTGGTGCTGACGGCCGGCGGTTCGCGCGGCGCCTATCAGGCCGGCGTACTGAAACGGATCGGCGAGATTCCGGCCTTGCGTGGCGGTCCGTCGCCGTTTCCGATCGTCACCGGCGCTTCGGCGGGCGCGATCAACGGCACCCTGATCGCCGGTGGCAGCGAGGACTTTCACGACGCCACGCGCCGCCTGGCCAGGCTGTGGTCGCAGCTGCGCACCGAGCAGGTCTATCGCACCGATGTCCGTGCGCTGCTGCGCAATGGCTGGAAGCTCGGGCTTGATGTGGTGACCGGTGCGAACTTCGGCGCCGGCCGGGTCGCGTCGCTGCTCGATACCTCGCCGCTGCCGGCGTTCCTGAAGGAGCATCTGCCGATCGGCGGCGTCGGCCGGGCCATCGATGCCGGCCGGCTGTATGCCCTGGCGGTCACCGCGACCGGCTATCACTCCGGCAAGTCCTACACCTTCATCGAAGGCCGCAAGGGCCATCCGCTGTGGCTGAAAAGCCGGCGGGTGGCGCTGGCGACCAAGATCGGCATCGAGCATGTCTGTGCCTCGGCCTCGATTCCGGTGGTGTTTCCACCGGCGCCGGTGATGATCGACGGCGTCACCGCCTGGTTCGGTGACGGCGCGCTGCGTCTGACCACGCCGATGAGTCCGGCGATCCGCCTCGGTGCCAACCGGCTGCTGGCGATCGGCATTCGCTGTTCTGCCGCCGCCGACAACCTGACTCGCGCCGAACTGGCGCCGGCTGGTGAAGAAGATGCGATGACCCTGCGGCGGCCGCCGCTATCGCAGATCTGCGGCGTGTTCATGAACGCGGTGTTCCTCGATCATCTCGACGCCGATCTCGATCATCTGCGCCGGATGAACGAGCTGATCGCGGCGATGCCGGAGGCCAGCCGCGAAGCCGTCAACGGCAAGATGCGCGAGCCGATCAAGGTGGTCGAACCGCTGGCGATCTCGCCGTCGGAAGACCTGGCGGTGATCGCCAACGCGCTGAAGCACCGGATTCCGGCGACCGTGCGCTATCTGCTTGACGCGCTCGGCACGCCCGACGCACGCAGCGCCGATCTGACCAGCTACCTGCTGTTCGACGCCGAGTACACGCGGGAATTGATCCGCATCGGTTACCAGGATGCCTCGTCTCGGATCGACGAGATTGAGGCGTTTCTGCGTCAGCCGGCAGTGGCGGCCAGCCGCGGCGAGACCGCCGAGGAGTAGTGCCGGCCTCTGCAGTCATCGTCATCCCCGCGCAGGCGAGGATCCAGTTCTGACGTGAGTGCTCCGCCGAAAGCAGAAAACTGGATTCCCGCCTTCGCGGGAATGACAGAAGGGGTTTGGCGGTGAAACGAACAGCTAAGCCGCAGCCAGCATCCCCTGCCTCACGATGAACGCGATCACCTCGTCCAGCCCCACACCAGTCTTCAGGTTGGTGAACACGAACGGCCGCTCGCCACGCATCTTCCTGGCATCGCGATCCATCACTTCGAGCGACGCGCCGACGTATGGCGCCAGGTCGATCTTGTTGATGATCAGCAGATCGGACTTGGTGATGCCCGGCCCGCCCTTGCGCGGAATCTTGTCGCCGGCGGCGACGTCGATCACGTACAGCGTCAAGTCGGACAGTTCGGGACTGAAGGTCGCGGCGAGGTTGTCGCCGCCGCTCTCGACGATGATCAGATCGAGGTCGGCGAAGTCCTTGTTCAGCTCGTCGATCGCGGCGAGGTTCATCGAGGCATCTTCGCGGATCGCCGTGTGCGGACAGCCGCCGGTCTCGACGCCGCGGATACGCTCCGGTGCCAGCGCGGCGCTGCGGATCAGGAATTCCTGATCCTCGCGGGTGTAGATGTCGTTGGTGACCACGGCGATGTTGAAGTCGGCGCGCATGCGTTTGCACAGGCTGTCGACCAGCGCAGTCTTGCCTGAGCCCACTGGCCCGCCCACGCCCAGCCGCAGTGCTTCGGTTCGCGTCGTCATCGTCGTTTCGTCCTGAGGTCTGTCACAGCGTGCAGCAATGGTCATACCACGGTGGCCGTGCTGCGCAGGGGCGGATGACGTATTGCCCCCGCGTTCGTCACGCTCAAAGCAGCAGCGCGCCTTCATGGCGCAGCAGCCATTCCTTGCGTTCCAGGCCGCCGCCGTAGCCGGTGAGGTTGCCGTTGGCGCCGATCACCCGATGGCAGGGCACGATGATCGAGATCGGATTGCGGCCATTGGCGAGGCCGACCGCGCGCGAAGCCTTGGCATCGCCCAGCCTCGTCGCCAGTTCGCCGTAGCTGGTGGTCACGCCGAAGGGGATCTCCAGCAGCGCGGCCCAGACTCTTTGCTGGAACGCGGTGCCGACCGGCGCCAGCGGCAGATCGAAGCTCGTTCGCTTGCGATCGAAATACTCGCGCAGCTGCTCGATCACTGCCTTGAAGGGCGCCTCGTCCCAGCACCAGTCCGGCTGCTTCTGCGGCCAGACCTCCTGGCTCTCCATGTACAGGCCCTGCAGCGCCTGGCCATTGCCGAACAGCAGCAGCTCGCCGATCGGGCTCGGCGTGATGCAGTAGAGGGTCGCAGGCTTCGCCGTCGTCGCGGTCACCCCGGCCACCGCCTGTTTCAGTTCGTGTTTGCTCAGGCTCATCCGCCGGCCTCGGTGTTGGTGCCCATTCGCAGCAAGCGCCACAGGTACAGCGCGGCATAGGCGCGATACGGCCGCCAGGCTTCGGCGGCGGCATCGGCGGCTTTCGGCTTGATGCCGCCGAGGGCGTTGCACAGCGCCAGATCGCCGGTCGGAAAGGCATCGGCATCGCGGAGCGCGCGCATCGCGACGTAGTTCGACGTCCAGTGGCCAATGCCGGGAATCGCCCGGAAACGTTCCAGCTCGACCACGTGATCGCAGCCTGGCTCGAGCACCAGCTCGCCCGCGACGTAAGCCTTGGCGACGGCGTGAATGCTGGTCGCGCGGCGCTGGGTCAGGCCGAGATTGATCAAGGTTTGCAGCTCCGCTTCGGCGATCAGCGCAGCGCGCGGGCTGAAGAATTTCAGCTCGGCGAACGGCGTCACCACCGGCTCGCCGAAGGCCGCAGCGAAGCGGCTGAACAAGGTGGTCGCCGCCTTGACCGTGACTTGCTGGCCGACGATCGCGCGCAATACCAGCTCGAAGCCGTCGAAGCCGCCGGGCACGCGCAGGCCGGGCGTTGCATTGATCACCGGCGCGAGCCGGGCATCGCGACCGAGTACGGCGGCAATGGCAATCGGATCAGCTTCGAGATCGAGCAGCTGGCGCAGCTTCACGGTCAACAGCGGCAGCACCGGTTCCAGCGATGGCGACAGCTCGACGGCCAGCTGATCGACCTTCTTCGTGGCCGACACTGCGAGCCAGCCACGCGCGCCGGCAAGATTGACGGTGCGCAGATAACGGCCATCGACCACCGCTTCGACACCGGCCGCACCACGGCCACCGAGAAAGCCGAGCAGCGCGTCCCAGGCCAGCGGCGGCTGGTAGTCGAGCGTCAGACGCAGCGTGTCGCTGCTCACTCTCCGGTCTTCGGCTTGGGCTTCGGTTTGGTCAGGGCTTCGCCGGACAGCAGGCGCGCACGCAGGCGGCGCAGCAGTTCCGGATCGGCCTCGTCACCGAACAGCGCGCGACTGCGGCGCACCCCGTCAGCAAGCTGGAAGTTCAGCAGCATCAGCTGGCTTTTGACGATGCTCGACGGCAGCAAGCTCGCCTCGAAGGACGCGCCGTTGCCGTTCTCGACCGTCCACTTCGCGCTGCCCGTGTGGTCCGCTGCATGCCAGGTCAGCCGGGTCAACGCCTTCGGCCCGAAGCCGAGCAAGGTATGCCGACGCAGGCTGAACCAGGACAGCATCAGCAGCCCGGACAGCAGTAGCCCGGAGCTGTCCGGCGGCTGTGCGGCAAAGACCAACGCAGCCGCGACGATATGGACGATCACCAGCCCCTGCAGCCCGCGCAGGCTGGCGCGCGGGCGCAGATCAATCGTTGCGCTGAAGCTGTTCGATGACATGGGCGTACTGGGCAGGAGGCGGGGTCTGGCCGATGATCCAGGCCCAGAGATCCGGGTCTTCGCATTCCAGCAGGCGCAGGAACACCCACTGATCGTCAGGGCTGGCAGTCTCGTAATGGCGGGCAAGATAGCCACCGAACAGCACATCGAGTTCCTTCATGCCGCGGCGGCACAGGAAGCGGAGTCGGGCGAGATCGCTCATGGATGGGAAGGGTTCGAAAGAGGGTGGCGGATTATCACCCGATGGTGCGGCTGCTACACCAGCACTTGCCGAGTCCGTTTCGCAAACCAGTGAATCCGCTGCTCGACCTTCGGATCGATCATCACCTCAGGCCGTGCGCCGTTCGGACACGGCAGCCGCGGCGTGGTGCCGAACAGGCGGCAGATCAGCGGCCGTTCGCCGTAGACGGTGCAGCCGTTCTCGCCGAGATGCGGACAACTCAGTTCGGCCAGCGCTGCATCACGCGCCGCCGTGCTCTTGCGCGGCAACCGCGCCATCTCGGTAGACGACGCGGTGACCGGGCCGCAGCAGTCGTGGCAGCCGGACACGCAGGCGAACGACGGAATCTGCTTGCGCAGCGCGTCGATGACGCGATCGTCGTCGCTCAGACTCATGTCGATGTGCCCCGCTTCATCCTGGCCCAGACCTCGGCCCGCCCACAGGCTACCTATTTCGCCGGCCAGGGATCGGCCCAGGCCGGAATCTGCATCAGGCCATCGAGCCAGCGAACGATGTGGGGGAAGCCGGCCAGCGGCATCTGTGATTCCCGCCAGTAGCGCGCCATCGAGGCGAGCTGGAAATCGGCAATGGTCAGCCGACCACAGGCGACATGGCTACGACCGACCAGATGGCCGTCCAGCACTTTCGCGAATTTCAGAACGTCCGCAACGCCTGATTTCAGGCTTTCGAGGTCCGCAGGCCCGATACCGAATGTCGCCTTGACGATGTGCTCGAAGTAGAACGGCCCGATCGCCTGCGCCCAGTGACCGTCGTTCCACGACAGCCAGCGCAGCACTTCGACCTGCTCGGCCGGATGGTTTGCCGGCCACAGATCGGAACCCGCTTTGATGCACAGCTGCGCCATGATCGCCGACGATTCCCATAGCGCCTGATCGCCGTCGACCAAGGTCGGAGCCTTCATGTTGGGATTGAGCGCCGCGTAATCCGGCTTTCGAAGCCCACCGGCCATCATGTCGATTTCGACAAACTCGGCCTCGATGCCGAGATGCTTGACCAGCGCCAGGACCCGCAGCGGCGCCTGCGCCTTGAACCAGTAGATCTTCATGCTCGTTCTCCGTCCGAATGATGATGGCTTCCATGACTCGACGAACGAGCAGACCAGAAATCGACAGGGATGAGCATTTTGATGAGCGCTTTTGCGAGCCAACGAAAAAGGCGGCCCGAAGGCCGCCTCTGATCAACGCCAGCAGCCTTTAGCCACGTCTTTCGATCAGCATCTTCTTCGTCTCGGCAATCGCCAGCGCCGGGTTCAGACCCTTCGGGCAGGTCTTCGCGCAGTTCATGATCGTGTGGCAGCGATACAGCTTGAACGGATCCTCGAGCTGGTCCAGACGTTCGCCGGTGGCTTCGTCACGCGAGTCCACCAGCCAGCGGTAAGCCGCCATCAGTACGGCCGGGCCGAGGTAGCGATCACCGTTCCACCAGTAGCTCGGGCAGCTGGTCGAGCAGCAGGCGCAGAGAATGCATTCGTAGAGGCCGTCGAGCTTGGCGCGGTCTTCTTCGCTCTGCAGGCGCTCGCGGGTCGGCGCTGGCGTGTCGGTCTTCAGCCACGGCTCGATGGACGCGTACTGGGCGTAGAAATGAGTCAGGTCGGGAATCAGGTCCTTGATCACCGGCATGTGCGGCAGCGGGTAGATCTTGACCTCGCCCTTCACCTCGTCGCAGGCCTTGGTGCAGGCCAGGGTGTTGGTGCCGTCGATGTTCATCGCGCAGGAACCGCAGATGCCTTCGCGGCAGCTGCGGCGGAAGGTCAGGCTGGCGTCCATCTCGCTCTTGATCTTGATCAGCGCGTCCAGAACCATCGGGCCGCACTTATCCATGTCGATCTCGTAGGTATCGACGCGTGGGTTCGCCTGGGTGTCCGGATCGTAGCGATAGATCTTGAACGCGCGAACGTTCTTGGTGCCGGCCGGCGCCTTGAAAACCTTGCCGGCGCTGCGGTCGATCGTCGAGTTCTTCGGAAGGGTGAGCTGTGCCATGAGGTTGCTCCTAGGTTGAATCTGAATTTGAATCTGATTGGGAATCTGAAAAGAAGTGCTAGTTCAGGACAGCATCTTTGAGCTGGTCGTAAGCCGCAGCCGGCAACACGATGTCCACCAGCCGCCAGCGCAGGCCCGCGCGATCCATGACGACGGTTGCCGCGACCTGACCGCTGCGGCTCAACGCCGCGCTGAAACGATTGGCGGATTCGAAGCGGACATCGCCAAGACCACCATGAATGTCGCAGTTGGTCGGCACCGTGCCCTGCACGGTCAGCGAGCCGCCGTCGCAGATCGCAGCGACCAGGCCAACCGGCGTCAGCAAGCGTTCGACCAGCGGCTCGATCGGCACCTTGACCCCGGTCTGCGCGTAGCGCGTGCGGATGCGCGCGGCGACGTTGCTGCGCAGGCGCTCGACATCGACGTGCTCGGCCAGCGCTTCAGCGTTGCGCGACACCAGCGCATCCCGCAAACCTTGCAGACCGAGCAGCGGCGACACCAGGACCGCCATCACGGCAATCAGCAGCACCACGACCACGCCGATGATCAGGCCGCGATTCATGAGTGCTTTCCGGTCATGCGCGTTCGCGGACCTTAGTAGGTGCGCTTCTGCGGTGGGATGACCTTGGCTTCGTCATCGAGCACGGTCATGTGCACCGGGCGATAGCCGAAGGCAACACTCGTCGCCTCAGGCCGCCAGGCCAGCGTGTGCTTGGTCCACTCGCTATCGCTGCGATCCGGGAAATCCTCGTGGGCGTGGGCGCCGCGCGATTCATGACGGTTCTCGGCGGAAGCCACCGTGACCAGCGCCTGACCGAGCAGGTTATCCAGTTCCAGGGTTTCCATCAGGTCCGAATTCCAGACCAGCGAGCTGTCGCTGACCTTGACGTCGGCGAACGATTCGATGGTCTTCTTCATCTTCGCGACACCTTCGGTCAACGAAGTCGAAGTGCGGAACACGGCCGCGTGGCTCTGCATCGTCTTCTGCATTTCCAGACGAATTTCCGCCGTGCCGCGCGCACCGGTGTTCGAGTGACGCAGCTTGTCGAAGCGAGCAATCGCCTGCTCTTCCGACGCGGCCGAAATCTTGCCGTGCTTGGCGCCCGGCTTGACGATGGTCGCCGCGTGGAGTGCCGCCGCGCGGCCGAAGACGACGAGATCGAGCAGCGAGTTCGAGCCGAGGCGGTTGGCGCCGTGCACCGACACGCAGGCCGCTTCGCCGACGGCCATCAGGCCCGGAAT
>NZ_CAISIQ010000275.1 GCF_903885465.1 uncultured Nevskia sp. | reverse complement strand
CAGATCGTCTGGACCCAGCAGCTTGGCGTCTGGCTTGGTCATGAAATCGTTTCGGTGCTGGCCGTGGTCGCCGCATTCTTCGGCGGCCTTGCCCTCGGTGCCTGGCGCTGCGGCGCCTGGATCGCGCGCAGCGCGCGGCCCGGCCGCGGCTACGCGCTGCTGGAACTGACGATCGCGCTGTGGGCGCTGCTGCTGATTCCGCTGATGCCGCTGCTGGGTAGCGCGCTGACCGTCGCCATCGGCCCCGAACCGGGCGCGCTGCGCCACTGGCTGGTTGCTTTCCTCGGCCCCTTGCTGATCCTGCTGCCGGCCACGGCAGCGATGGGCGCCACCCTGCCGGCGCTGGCCCAGGTGTTCGGCCGGCTGCGTGCGCAGGGCTACGCGATCGGCGGCTTGTATGCGGCGAATACGCTGGGTGCCGTGTTCGGCGTGATCGCCAGCGCTTTTCTGCTGGCGCCGAAGCTCGGCTACAACGCCACCGCTGCGATCGCCGCCGCTTTGAATCTGCTTTGTACCGCTTATGCCTGGCGCGCTTTCGCAGGGCTCGAGTCGCCTGCCGAAGTTCCAGTTGCTGCGCGCAGCGCGGCACCGCTGCTGCGCCTGGCCGCGACCGGTCTGCTCGGCATCGGCTACGAGGTGCTGATCGTCCGGGTCATCAGCCAGATCGCCGAGAACACCGTCTACACCTACGCCGCAGCGCTGGCGATCTATCTGCTCGGCACGGCGTTCGGCGCGGCGCTCTATCAGGCCGGGCAGCGCTGGCTCCGCGCGCATCGCGATGCCGCAATCTTGCGCACGCGCCTGCTGGCACTGACCGCGTTCGGCGTGCTGCTCGGCGGCTTGGCGATGACCGAGGGCGCGGCCGTCAAACAGACCGTGGCCGGTGCGCTTGGCGGCAGTTTCGAAGCCGCGCTGATTGCCGAAGCCACGCTTGCCGCGCTCGCCTTCCTGATCCCGACGCTGGCGATGGGCGCGCTGTTCAGCCACCTGAGCGTCGAGGCTCGCGACGCCGGCTGGCGGCTCGGCGATGCGCTGGCCGCGAATACGCTCGGTGCGACGTTTGCCGCGCCCTTGATTGCCGTCGCGCTGCTGCCGCTGCTCGGCGCCGGGCCGCTGATCGGCCTGCTGGCGCTGGCTTATCTGCTGCTGTTGCCGATCCGCCAAGCGCGCCGCGTGCCCGTGCTCGCCGCTGCGGCCGCCGGCATCTCCTGGCTGCTGGTCGCGCCTTCGCTGCGCTTCGTCACCGTGCCGGACGGCGGGCGGATCCTGAGTTATCGCGATGGCGTGATGGCCGCGGTGTCGGTGATCGAAGACGCCGGCGGCGAGCGTCGCCTGCACATCAACGATCGCGCTCGCGAGGGCTCCAGCCAGACACGTTTCACCGATGCCCGCGAAGCCTGGGCGCCACTGCTGCTGCATGGCGATCCGAAGCGAGCACTGTTTCTGGGTCTCGGCACTGGCATCACCTCCAGTGCTGCGGCAGCCGATCAAAGCCTGAGCGTCGACGCCGTCGAACTGCTGCCGGAAGTGATAGCAGCCTCGCGGCTGTTCGTGCCGCAAGACGCGCGGCAGCCGCACATCGTTGCTGCCGATGCACGCCGCTACGTGCGCGCCAGCAAAACGCGCTACGACGTCATCGTCGCCGACCTGTTTCACCCGGCGCGCAGCGGCTCGGGCGCGCTGTACACCGTCGAGCATTTCGATGCGGTGCGCGCCCGCCTCGCGCCCGGAGGCCTGTTCTGCCAGTGGCTGCCGCTGCATCAGCTCGATCTCGCCAGCCTGCAGGCGATCGTCGCGGCCTATCTCGCCGTGTACCCGAATGCCGTCGCGATGCTCGCCACCTACAGCCTCGATACGCCGGTGCTCGGTCTGGTCAGCGGCGCTCCGTTCGATCGCGCGAATCTCGCCGCGCGTCTGAGTAGGGAGCAGCGAGGCGTAGCGCTTGATGGCCTGCAGTACGACGATGCCTACGTGCTGCCGGGCAGCATCGTGGCCGACGCAGAGTCGCTGCGAAGCTTCAGTGCTGGCGTGACTGCCAATCGCGACGATCATCCCGTCGTCAGCTATCGCGCGCCGCAACTGACCTATGCGCCGGACAGCCGTCCGCGTGATCGGCTGATGAGTTTGATCGCGCAGTGGAGCGCCAGCCCGGCCACTGTGTTCGGCGCGCCGCGCGATGCCGATGACCGCGCGTGGCAGACCCACATCGCTGCCTACTGGCAGGCCCGCAATGCCTTCCTCAAGGCCGGCATGAATGTGCAGCCGGTGGCCGATCCGCAGGCGATGCTGGACCAGGTACGCGAGCCGCTGCTCGCCGTGCTGCGCCTGAGCCCCGATTTCCGTCCGGCCTATGAGCCGCTGCTGCGGATCGCGATGGCGCTGGCCGAGCACGCGCCTGACGACGCCCGTGCCGTGCTCACCGAACTGGCCGCGATCCAGCCCGATCGTCCCGAAGCCGCTGCCGCCTTGCGCCAGCTCGAATCCTTACCCTGATGCATCCCGAGAAACCATGAACGCCACCACTCCTTCCGCGCTCGATCGCCAGACCAAGGCTGCTGCCACGAACGGCCCGCGCCGCTGGCTGCGCGAGCCGCTGCTGCACTTCTTCGTCTTCGGCGGTTTGCTGTTCGCGCTCGACAGCACGCTGGTCTCGCGCCGCGACAGCGGCAACGTCATCCTGCTCAATGCCGGTGCCGATGCCGAGCTGCACCAGATCGTCCGCGACGAACTGGGCCGCGAGCCAACTGAAATCGAACTGGCCGCGATGCGCCGCCGCTGGTTCGACAACGAATTGCTCTATCGCGAAGGCCTGGCGCTGGGCCTGGATCGCGGCGATACCTCGATCCGCGAACGGGTGATCTTCAAGGCGCTGAACGTGGTGCAGGCTAATCTGGTGTTGCCGAAGCCGGACGACGCCGAACTGCGTGCCTGGTTCGAAGCTAACCGCAGCCGCTACGACAATCCACCGCGCATCGATTTCCTGGAAGCGGTGATCGCCGGCAAGCCGAGCCTGGCGGAAGCCGAAGCCTTCGCGGCGGCGCTCAACAGCAAGGCCACGACGAAGCCGGATACCGATGTCGAAAGCGGCCTGCGCATCTATCGCGGTCGGCCGATGTCGACCCTGACGCCGGCCTTCGGCGAAGCCTTCACCACCCAGCTCGCAACCCTGCCGCTGAACCGCTGGGTGGCGCTCAATGCCCAGGACGGGCCGCGCGCGGTGCTGGTCGAGAAGCGCGCCGATGGCCAGCCCGCCGAGTTCGAGCCGCTGCGCGAGAAGGTGCTGCTCGACTGGCGCGATCAGCGCATGGCCGAACTACGCAGCGAAGCCGTCCACAAGCTCGGCGACAAGTACACGTTGAAGGTCGCCGGTGAAGCGTCGTGATCCGAAGCCTTTGTGTCGCGCTGCTGGCGTTGCTGCCTTGGTTCAACGCTTCGGCGCACGAGATGTCGATCGCCGAGCTGAACCTGCGTGAAGTGCTGCCCGGCGAGTTCCTGTGGAACTGGGGCCAGGGCGGCATCGGTCGCCAGCCGCAGGACGAGCTGACGCCGCGCTGGCCGGACGGCTGCCGCACCGAGGGCGACAAGCTGGTCTGCGTCGGCGGCCTGAGCGGCGTGGTGGCGATCGACGGCGTCGGCGACAGTTATTCGGCGGCGATGCTGCGGGTGCTCTGGCTCGACGGCACGCCGCAGGTCTACACGATCACCGCTTCGCAGAAGAGCGCGCGCCTGTACGGCAGCGCCAAGGACAGCCGCGGCGGTGGCGAGATCGCATCCGCGTACACCATCCTCGGCGTCGAGCACATCCTCGGCGGCATCGACCATCTGCTGTTCGTGGTCTGCCTGCTGTTCCTGGTCGGCTTCCGGCGCAAGCTGATCTGGACGATCAGCGCCTTCACCGCTGCTCACAGCCTGACGCTGATCGCCAGCGCGCTCGGCTGGCTGAGCTTGCGCGGGCCACCAGTGGAAGCGGTGATCGCGGCGTCGATCGTGCTGATGGCGGTCGAAGCGCTGAAGCGCGAGGACACCCTGGCGCGGCGCGCACCGGCGATCGTCGCCTTCGGTTTCGGCCTGGTGCACGGCCTGGGCTTTGCCGGCGCACTGAAGGAAATCGGCCTGCCGCAAGATCACCTGCTGCTGGCGTTGCTGACCTTCAACGTCGGCGTCGAGATCGGCCAGCTGCTGACCGTGGCGGTGGTGTTCGTCGCCACGCGCGCCGTGTCGCGGCTGCCGATGGTCGCCGCCCGGGTGCCGGTGCCGGCGCTCTACGCGATCGGCAGCATCGCTGCGTTCTGGACCTGGCAGCGGCTGGCCGCGGTGCTGATCGGCTGAGATCGCGAGCAGCGTTCCTCACGCAAAGGCGCAAAGACGCAAAAACAAGGATGCTCGAAACAGCCTTTCGCTATTGCCGTTCTTTAGCGCCTTTGCGTGAGATTGCTGTTTACCCAGTTCGCCCGCCTCAGCGCCGCTCGACCTCGACCACCGATACCGCCGGCGCATCGTTGCCCCATTCGCTGCGGATGTAGGTCAGCACGGCGGCGACGTCCGGACGGCTGAGGGACTGGCTGAACGGCGGCATGCCGTAGGGGAACGGATTGCCCGCCGTCGACGGCGGGAAGCCGCCGTTCAGGGTCAGGTTCAGGGCATTGGTTGCCGACACCGCGTTGACGTTGGCGTTGCCGGCCAGCGCCGGATAGATGTTGGCGCGGCCTTCGCCGGCATCGCCGTGACAATCGGCGCAGTGCTCGGCGTAAACCACCTTGCCGCGCGCCCGCAGGCTCTGACGCTGCTCGGGCGAGACCTGCGGGACTCGTGCCGCAGGCGGTGCATCGGCTGGCGGCAGCGCGCGCAGGGTTGCGACGATCGCGGCGAGGTCGGCATCGTTCAGGTGCTGCAGGCTGTGGAACACCACTTCGCTCATCGGCCCCGCAACGGCCTTGTGGGTGTTGATGCCGGTCTTCAGCAGCTGGCCGAGCTCGTTCGCTTCGCTGTCGGTCATCGGCTTCGATGGCACCAGCGGCAATGCATCCCAACCCAGATTGCCGATCTCGCCGCCCATGTAGTTCGCGCCGGTGCGAGAGCCGCCGAGCGCGCCGCGCGAAGTGTGGCAGGCGGCGCAATGGCCGAGACCTTCGACCAGATAGCGGCCGCGATCCATCGCTGCGATGTCAGCTGTGGTCGCCGGCTTGAAGTACAGCGCGCGCCAGGCGCGGGTGGCCAGCTGAGTGCCGTAGGGAAAGCGCAGCGTGTCCGGCGTCTGCACGCGCTTGATCGGCGGCAGCGTCTGCAGCCAGGCGAACATCGCGTCGGAATCTTCTCGCTTGAGGTTGGTGTAGCTGGTGTACGGGAAGGCCGGTGACAGCCAGCGGTCGTCCTTGGAACGGCCGTGGCGCATCGCCCGGTAGAAATCCTGGTTGGTCCAGCGGCCGAGTCCGGTTTCGTCGTCCGAGGTCAGGTTACTGCTGTAGACCTCGCCGAACGGCGTCGGTACTGCCCGGCCTCCCGCGAACGCTGCACCGCCCTGATCCGTGTGGCAGGCCACGCAGTTGCCGATCTGGACCAGGTACTCGCCAGCCTTGATCTGCTCCAGGTTCGGCGATTCCAGGGTCGCCGGTGCCAGCGGTTCGAGATCGAGATCCGGCTTGTTCAGCCAGATCGAAAACGCGAATGCGGCAGCGATGGCGCTGCCGAGAACGATCGCTCGGCCCTTCATGGCAGCACCCCGCAATCCATCGGCATCGTGTTCGGCAGGCTGTCCAGGGGCTTGGCATCAACCGCATACGGCTGGCTGGCCAGCCAGGCGCTGACGGCGGTGATCTCTTCGGGTTTCAGCGCGCGGGCGATCTTGCCCATGCAGTCTGGTTCGCGGGCATGGCGCACGCCGTTCTTCCAGGCGCCGACCTGGGCATCGAGATAGCGCGCCGGCAAGCCGCGCAGGCCGGGAATCATCGGCACCACGCCAGTCAGCTGTTCGCCGTGGCAGGCCTGGCAGGGCGGGATCTTGCGCTCGAGATCGCCGAGCACCGTCAGCCGTTCGCCGAGGGCCAGCTGTTCCGGCGTGGCGCCGGTCATCTGCGGCTGGCTGGCGTGCGGGCGTGCGGCGTAATACAGCGCGATCTCGCCGAGATAGGCGTCGGACAGATTGGCCAGCAGGCCGGCCATGATCGTGTGCTGGCGGCGGCCTTCGCGGAAGCTCAGCAACTGGTTGTACAGATAGCCGGCCGGCTTGCCGGCGATCGACGGGTAATAGTCTTCGCCCACCGTGCGGCCTTCATCGCCATGGCAGGCGGCGCAGGCGGCGAGGCGCTTGCCCATCAACTCGGCAGGTTCTGCGGCGCCGGCGGGCAGTGCCAGCAGGGTCAGCAGAAGGGCGGGAACAGCGAGCCATCGGGTCAGGCGATTGCGGCGGCGCATCGGATTCATTCGGACTGGGTTCAGGAGGCGGCGACATGGTGCAGCATCAGGCAGCGCCTCGGTATCGACAGTTGCCGTGCCGAAAGGCAGGGCAGATGGCTACTTGATGGTCGCTGCCTCGGGCGGTACCGCCGTCGCCACTGCCTCCTGGGGCCGACGCCGTGCGCGCAGCAGGCCATCGCCACCGTAGATCACCAGCGCCATCCAGATCATCGCGAAGCCGATCGCCCGGGTTGCCGTGAACGGCTCGTGGTACAGGAAGATGCCGAGCAGCAGCTGCATCGTCGGGCCGATGTACTGGATCAAACCCACCGTCGAATACGGGATGATCCGCGCGCCGAAGGCGAACAGCGCCAGCGGAATCGCGGTGACGAAACCGCCGGCGAACAGCATCAGATCGATCACCAAGTTGGTGTTGCTGAACGCGCCCTGGCCGCTGTATTCGAGCCAGCCCAGATAGATTGCCGCGAACGGCGCGATCAGCAGCGTTTCCGCACCGAGCCCGGCAATCGCATCGACCTTGACCAGCTTGCGGATCAGGCCATAAAGCCCGAACGAGATCGCCAGGCTCAGCGCGATCCACGGCAGTTTGCCGGTCTGGATGGTCAGCCAGGCGACCCCGAGCCCGGCGAAGGCCACCGCCGTCCACTGCGCGTTGTTCAGGCGCTCGCGCAGGATCACCACGCCGAGCAGCACATTGACCAGCGGATTGATGAAGTAGCCGAGGCTGGTTTCCAGCACGTGGCCCGAGTTCACGCCCCAGACGTAGACGATCCAGTTGATGCTGATCAGCAGCGCGGTGCAGAACAGCCGCAGCCGCGTCGGGCCATCGGCCAGGGCTGCGCGGACACTGCCGAGCTGGCCGCGCCAGGCCAGCCAGGCCATCACGAACAGACAGCACCAGAGCAGACGGTGCGACATGATTTTCACCGCCGGCACGTCGTGCATCGGCTTCAGATACAGCGGCAGCAGTCCCCAGATCAGGAAAGCGCCGACGACGGCGAGGATGCCGCGATTGAACGATGCCGGTGCTGCGGCAGCAGAGGTGTTCATGGTTGCTGGACAACTACAAGCGTGGAGGCGCGCGATGATACGCCTGCCTGCCCGCTGCAATCCCCCTCCGTTTCGTGACAGCCGACCCGCCGCCCAAGCCCGACATGCCGATGCTTAGCCAGATCGAAGCCTGGTACGCGCGCCGCCGCTGGACCATCTTCGACTTCCAGCGCGCCTGCTGGGCCGCCTACGCGCACGGCGAATCGGGCCTGATTCACGCGCCGACCGGTTACGGCAAGACGCTCGCCGCCTGGCTCGGGCCGCTGCTGGAAGCTGAAGGAGCCGACGAGCCGATCCGCGTGTTGTGGATCACGCCGATGCGCGCCCTGGCGGCCGATACCGCCGCCAGCCTGCAGACGGCCTGCCATGAACTGGGTGTGCCCTGGAAGGTGGAGTGCCGTACCGGTGATACCAGCGCCGGCGCGCGTGCCAAGCAGCGCAAGCGCTTGCCGCAGTGCCTGGTCACCACGCCCGAATCGGCCTCGCTGCTACTCAGCTACGCCGATCTGATTCCGCAGTGGCGTGGCCTGCGCGCAGTGATCGTCGATGAATGGCACGAGCTGCTGTCGACCAAGCGCGGCGTACAGACGGAGCTGGTGCTGGCGCGGCTGCGGGCACTGGCGCCAGAACTTCGGGTCTGGGGCTTGTCGGCGACGCTTGGGAATCTCGACGAAGCGCTGGCGGCGTTGCTCGGCTCATCCAACTCTCTCCCCCCGGGAGAGGGTGGCGCGCAGCGCCGGGTGAGGGCGCGCGGCCAGACCTATGGCGCCGACCTCCCCAAGACCATCGCCATCGAAACCCTGATCCCCGATGCCGTCGATCGCTTCCCCTGGGGCGGTCACATGGGTTTGCCGCTGCTGCCGAAGGTCGCCGAAGTGCTCGATCGTGCCGGCTCGACGCTGGTGTTCACCAACACCCGCGCCCAGGCCGAGCGCTGGTTCGAAGCGATCCAGATGATCCGTCCCGAGCATGCCAGTGCGCTGCATCACGGCTCGATCGACGCCGACGCGCGTGCGGCCGTCGAGCAGGGCCTGAAGGACGGCAGCCTGCGCGTGGTCGTTGCCACCAGTTCGCTCGATCTCGGCGTCGATTTCTCGCCCGTCGAACAGGTGGTGCAGATCGGCGGGCCGAAGGGCATTGCCCGGTTGCTGCAGCGCGCCGGCCGTTCCGGCCATCAGCCGGGCGTTGCCAGCCGGATTGTCTGCGTGCCGACCAATGCGCTGGAACTCGCGGAATTCGCGGCTGCGCGCAGCGCCGTCGAGCAGCGCCGCATCGAGCCGCGTCAGCCGCTGATCAACTGCCTCGATGTCCTCGCCCAGCATATCGTCACCCTGGCCTTGACCGGCACCCTGACCGCCGATGCGATCCGCGCCGAGATCGCCACTTCGCACGCCTACGCCACGCTGCCCGATGAGCAATGGCAGTGGCTGCTGGACTTCGTGATGCGCGGCGGCGCGCTGCACGCCTATCCGCAATTCCGCAAGGTGATGGCCCGCGAAGACGGCGTGCTGATCGTCGAGGACGCGACCATCGCCCGCCGTCACCGGATGAGCGTCGGCACCATCACCGCCGATTCGATGATGCGGGTGAAGTTCCTGAGCGGCGCCGGCATCGGCCAGGTCGAGGAGAGCTTCATCGCGCGCCTCAAGCCGGGCGAAAGTTTCCAGTTCGCAGGCCGGAAACTGACCCTGGTCCGGGTCAAGGACATGGCCGCCTACGTGAAAGCCGGCGGCAGCAGTCAGACGATTCCGCGCTGGGCCGGCGGCAAGATGCCGTTGTCGTCGACCTTGGCGGCGAGCCTCATCGAACTGCTGGCTGCAGCCGATCCCGAGTCGCCGCCTTCAAACCTTCGTCATTCCCGCGAAGGCGGGAATCCAGTTTTCGCGCCGTCGACGGACAGCCCGGAAATGCAAGCACTGGCACCGCTGCTGGCGATCCAGCGGCAGTGGTCGCAGCTGCCGCGTCCCGGCGTGCTGCTTGCGGAACGCTCGAAATCCCGCGAAGGCGAGCACCTGTTCGTCTATCCGTTCGCGGGTCGTCACGTTCACGAAGGGCTGGCGGCGCTGCTCGCCTGGCGGCTGTCGAAGCAGCAGAAACTCACCGCGACGCTGACGCCGAATGACTAGGGTTTCGAACTGCTTGCGGAGACCTTGCCGCCGCTCGATGGCGCAGCGCTGAAGGCGCTGCTGTCGCCCGTCGATCTCGACCTCGATCTGCCCGCCAGCCTCAATGCCGCCGAGATGGCGCGGCGCCGCTTCCGCGAAATCGCTCGCGTCTCCGGCCTGGTCTTCGAGGGTTATCCGGGCAACGGCAAGACCGTGAAGCAGGTGCAGGTTTCGTCCGGCCTGCTCTATGACGTGCTGACCAAGTACGACGGCGACAATCTGCTGACCCACCAGGCGCTCGCCGAAGTGCTCGAACAGCAGCTCGACTATCGCCGGCTGCGGTTGGCCGTCGAGGCCATCGCCACGCAGGACGTGGTGATCGTCGACACGCCGCGTTTCACGCCGTTCGCGTTCCCGCTGTGGGCCGAACGCATCGGTTCGAGATTGTCGACCGAAGACTGGAAGGACCGCGTGCAGAAGATGGTCGCCACGTTGGAGAAAGCCGCCGCCCCTGCAGTGCGAAAGTAGATCGCCATGGACATCCGCATTGCCAACGAAACCCTGACTCCCTGCGCGGACCGCGCACTGTGGTGGCCGCGCGAGCGCACGCTGATCGTTGCCGACGTGCATCTGGGCAAGGCTGCTGCGTTTCGACGCGCTGGAGTCGCGGTGCCGAGCGGCGCCACGCAGGCTGATCTCGCAAGGCTCGCCGCGCTGATCGCCGAACACGCGCCGCAACGGCTGCTGGTGCTCGGCGATCTGTTCCACACCCGGCTCAGTATCGATGAGCCCGCCGTCGCGGCGATCGATGGTTTCCGCGCGCAGTACGCGCAGCTGCAGATCAGCGTGATCCAGGGCAACCACGATCGCCAGATCGAACGCCTGCCAGCGGCGTGGCGGCTGGAATGGATCAGCGGCGCGCTGCATCAGCCGCCGTTCGTGTTCGCCCACGAGCCCGCTGCGGACCCGCGCGGCACCGTGCTCGCCGGCCACATTCATCCGGTGGTGCGCCTGCAATCGCGACGCGATTCGGCGCGGCTGCCGGTGTTCTGGTTCCGGCAACGGCAGGCGATCGGCGTGCTGCCCGCGTTCGGCAGCTTCACCGGTGGCTATGCAGTGACGCCGTTGAAGGAGGATGCCGTGATCGCAGTCACGCCCGACGGCTTGGTCAGGCTACAGTCCGGCGAACCTTTCGGAACAAAAGCACCATGCACGTCCTGATCACCGGCGGCACCGGTTTTATCGGCCGCGAACTTTGCACTGGCCTGCTGCGTGACAGCCATCAGGTGACGGTGCTGACTCGCGAACTTGACGCAGCCGCCGAGCGGCTTCCCGAGGGTGCCGAGGCGATCGACGATCTCGCCCGGACCGAATCGGTGGATGCCGTGGTCAACCTCGCGGGTGCGAACCTCGGCGGCCAGCGCTGGAACCGGGTGAGCAAGCTCGGCTTTCGCAGCTCGCGCATCGACACCACGCGGCGGCTGGTCGACTGGATGAGCGAACTGGCGGTGAAGCCGAAGGTGCTGATCTCCGGCTCGGCGATCGGCTGGTATGGCCCGCGCGGCGACGAAAAGCTGACCGAGGTCGATCATCCTGGCGGTGACTATTCGGCGCTGCTGTGCCAGGACTGGGAAGCCGAAGCGCTAAGAGCGGAAGCGCTTGGCGTGCGGGTTTGCCAATTGCGCACCGGCATCGTGCTCGGCGGACAAGGCCCGGCCGGTGGTGGCGCGCTGGCGCAGATGCTGCCGGCCTTCAAGCTCGGCGGCGGCGGCCCGATGGGTTCCGGCCAGCAATGGATGAGCTGGGTGCACCGCGCCGATCTGATCGCGCTGATCCGCTTCCTGATCGAGCGCGACAGCGCGCAAGGCCCGTTCAACGGCACCGCGCCGGAGCCGGTGCGCAACGGCGAATTCGCCAAGACGCTCGGCCGCGTGCTGCATCGTCCGGCGATCCTGCCGATGCCCGGTTTCATGCTCAAGCTGATCGTCGGCGAGATGGCCGAAATCCTGCTGACCGGCCAGCGGGTGATTCCGCAGGCGGCGCTCGATGCCGGCTTCGTGTTCCGCTTTCCGAATCTGGAAGCGGCGCTATGCGACGTGCTGGGCTGATTGGCTAGCTGTGTTGTCGGGCAAGGCCCGACTTACAAGAAAGCACTTTCATAGGTCGGGCCTTGCCCGACGGCATGCCCGCCGTGCGCGTCAAACCAGCCGCTTGCGCAGCAACGCGGCCTCCTCGCGAATCGCCGCAACTGCCTCCGGCTTCAGCCGATCGAGATTGCGCACCTGCATCACCAGCCGCGGATGGCTAGCGAAACGCTGGCGGTGGCGGTCGAGAAAGTCCCAGTACAAGGTCGTGAACGGACAGGCTTTCGGACCGGTGCTCAAGGCCGGATCGTAGCGGCAGCCGGCGCAGTAGTTGCTCATCCTGTCGATGTACTTGCCGCTGGCGATGTAGGGCTTGGAGCCCATCAGGCCGCCATCGGCGAACTGGCTCATGCCGATGGTGTTCGGCAGCTCGACCCACTCGACGGCGTCGACATACACGGCCAGATACCACGCGTGAACGGCGCGCGGCTTGACCCCGAACAGCAGCGCGAACAGGCCGGTGATCATCAGCCGCTGGATGTGGTGCGCGTAGCCGTGCGCGAGCGTGTCGCGCACCACCTGATGCAGGCAGTTCATTTCGGTGTCGGCAGTCCAGTACAGCGCTGGCAGCGGTTGTTCGGCGCCGAGCGCGTTGTCGTCCAGATAGGCCGGCATGTGCCACCAGTAGAGGCCACGCACGTACTCGCGCCAGCCGATGATCTGGCGCACGAAGCCTTCGACACTTGCGATCGGTGCGCGCTTCGCGTGATAGGCCGCGATGGCGGCGTCGATCACCTCGCGCGGGTTCAGCAGCTTCAGGTTCATCGCCGCCGATAGACGCGAGTGATAGAGCAGGGGCTCGCTGTCCCATACCGCATCCTCGAACGGCCCGAACGCGGCGAGGCGTTGGTCGATGAAGTCCTGCAAGGCGGTCAGCGCATCGGCGCGGGTCACCGGCCAGTCGAAATGTTCCAGCGCACCGGGATGATCGGCGTAGCGCTCGGCGACCATGTCCAGCACGCCCTGCGTGATCGCGTCCGGCAGAAACCGGCGCGGCTTCGGCACGAAGCCCGGACCCTGCTTGCCGAAGGCCTCGCGGTTGTCGTGATCGTAGTTCCAGGCACCGCCTTCGGGCTCGACGTCCGCGGTCATCAGCACACCGGTGCGTTGCCGAACCGCGCGATAGAAGTGCTCCATGCGCGGCTGCTTGCGGGCACCCATCCAGTCGCGGAACTCGACGACCGTAGTGATGAAGTGGCGATCGATGCGGACTTCGAAGCTCAAACTTGCGGCTGCGCAGACTCGCTCGATGTCCTGCGCCAGCCGCCATTCGCCGGGCTCGACGACGATCAGATGCTGGGGCTTGAGTGCGGCGATCGACGCCGCCAAAGCTTCGGCCAAGGTCGCGTGTGGATGTTCGGCCGTCGCGTGGTAGTCGACCGCCCAGCCGCGTGCCTCGAGCGCAACGCGGAAGTGACGCATCGCCGAAAGAAAGATCGCGATGCGCGCCTTATGGCTCCAGGCGTAGGTCGCCTCGGCGGGTGCTTCGCACATCCAGATGCGGTCCTGCGCCGGGTCATAACCGTCAAAGGCGGCGGAGTGATCGTCCAACTGATCGCCAAGGACGACCACGAGATTGCGCATGGGGAAGAGGGGTCAGGTCAGAAAATCATCGTGGCGCAGGATCAGCCTTGGCTGGCGACCCCCGCCGCGCGCGGCAAGCATCCGAACAATAACGAACCTCGTGCCAGACCTTCTCCCACTTCTTGCGCCACGCGAACGGCCGCCCGCAGACCGCGCAGGTTTTCTCGGGAAGATGGGGCTTGCGATGGGCCAAGGGACTTAGCGACACACGGGGACGCGCGAATGCCGGCATTGTGCCCGAGCCTTCGTTGCCAACCACACCAAGACTCCTGACCTGCGCCGAGACTCCTGCCCTCGGCGAGACTCCTGACCAAGACCCTGTTTCGATTAGACTATGCATCTCGCGCCCGTAGCTCAGCTGGATAGAGTGCTTCCCTCCGAAGGAAGAAGTCACAAGTTCGAATCTTGTCGGGCGCACCAAAATCAATGACTTAGAGCCCGCGTTGGCCTTGCCGACGCGGGCTTTTTGCTGTCTGAGATCAGCGAAGACGGCGACGTCACGTCACGACCCCCATCCTTGCAAATCAGGGAACGAGTCGTCGGGACAGTTGCGGGCCCGTATCGGGCCGCTTCAGGGACAGCGGAATCCGCGTCTGGTCCGGAATGACGATATCCCCGCGGGACAGTCGACGTCAGGCCGACGGGCCAGGCGAGTGCTTGATGAACTGCTCGAAGCGGTGAAGTACAACTCGCTCGGCCAGATCAGCCATGCGCTGTACGACGTCGGCGGTGAGTATCGGCGCAATATGTGATGCAGCTTCGCGGCAGTGCCAGGGTTGCGGGATTGCCTGCTATGAATAAATTAGTACATAGACAGACTTTCGATCCACGACAAGTAATAGCTTTGACCGCGCGCGAACT
>NZ_CAISIQ010000274.1 GCF_903885465.1 uncultured Nevskia sp. | reverse complement strand
GTAGCCCGGCGCGATGTCCGTGGTCAACGGCCCGAGCGTGTAGAACGGTGCTTCGTCGCAGTCTTTCAACTGCTTCTCCATGTTCTCCTTGATCAGATGCATCGGCACGTGGCCGGGGCCTTCGATCATCACCTGCACGTCGTGCTTCCAGGCGATCTGGGTCAGCTCGCCGAGCGTTTCCAGCTCGCCGAACTGCGCGGCGTCATTGGCGTCGGCGATCGAGCCCGGACGCAGGCCGTCGCCGAGGCTGAACGACACGTCGTAGGCCTTCATGATTTCGCAGATGTCTTCGAAATGCGTGTACAGGAAGTTTTCCTTGTGATGCGCAAGGCACCACTTGGCGAGAATCGAGCCGCCTCTGGACACGATGCCGGTGACCCGCTCGGCGGTCAGCGGGATGTACTGCAGGCGCACGCCGGCGTGGATCGTGAAGTAGTCCACGCCCTGCTCGGCCTGTTCGATCAGGGTGTCGCGGAAGATTTCCCAGGTCAGGTCTTCGGCCTTGCCGTTGACCTTTTCCAGCGCCTGGTAGATCGGCACCGTGCCGATCGGCACCGGCGAGTTGCGGATGATCCACTCGCGGGTTTCGTGGATGTTCTTGCCGGTGGACAGATCCATCACCGTGTCGCCGCCCCAACGCGTCGACCAGACCATCTTTTCGACTTCCTCGGCGATCGAGGAAGTGACCGCCGAGTTGCCGATGTTGGCGTTGATCTTCACCAGGAAGTTGCGGCCGATGATCATCGGCTCCAGTTCCGGGTGGTTGATGTTGGCCGGGATGATGGCGCGGCCGCGGGCGATTTCGCTGCGGACGAATTCCGGCGTGATCACTTCCGGGATGCTGGCGCCGAAGCTCTGGCCGGCATGGCGCTTCAGGTAACCGGCGGCCTGGTAGCTGTCGTGCAGCTCCTGCACGCGGATGTTCTCGCGGATGGCGACGAACTCCATTTCCGGTGTGATGATGCCCTGCCGCGCGTAGTGCATCTGGCTGACGTTGGCGCCCTTCTTTGCACGCAGCGGCTTGCGGATATGGCTGAAGCGCAGGGCTGCGGTCTTGTCATCAGCGGCGCGGATGCGGCCGAAGATCGAGGTCGGGCCCTTGAGTTCTTCGGTGTCGTCGCGCTCGGCAATCCAGTTCGCGCGCAGCGGCGCAAGGCCTTTCAGCAAGTCGATCTGCACATCCGGATCGGTGTACGGGCCGGCGGTGTCGTAGACGGTGAGCGGCGGATTGGCGACTTCGCCCGCGTCGCCTTCCTTGCTGTTGTGCAGCCGGGTCGGCGTCTGGATGATTTCGCGCATCGGCACGCGGATGTCCGGACGGGAGCCTTCGACGTACACCTTGCGGCTCTTGGCGAACGGCTCGCGAACCTCGGCGCTCAGTTCATCGGCGCGGGTCTGGGTCAGCGCATCGACTGCGGATTTCGGGACGGCACTCATGAGTCTTCCTCGGTCATATCGACGGGAAGACGCGGCTGCGCGCGAGCGCGCTCGGCAGGCCGCAAGCCTTCCCTACGCCGGGCTCCATAACGTCCGGAGGCCGCGGCCAGGTTCCAAGGGTTTGCTCTCAGCCCGCTGCGTCGATCAGATGATCGTCACAGCCGGCACCCCCAGCTTGTTGGCGCGACGATAGGCCAGCTGGGGCGCTGCGGCAAGCCGAGCGGCTACTTCCAGCCGATCACTTCGTAGCCTTGATCCCGGAGGCAACGGTCGACATAGGACTTGTACAGCGGGCTCGGCCCGGACGAGCTGAACATGCCGCTGATCAGGCCCTGCGCGCCGCCACCGGCGGCGCCGGCTGCCGCACCGCGTCCGGCATTGCCGAGTACCGCACCGACGGCTGCACCGGTCGCAGCACCAACAGCGGCACCGACACCAGTCGATTTCGCCACCGCACCCGCCTGCGGATCATCGACGTTCGCCGCATCCGCCTTGCGCTTGCAGTCCTGGATCGCGGCATCGCCGGCGGCCTGGCCGCTCTGGTTCAAGGTCTGGTTCGGGTACAGCACCGGCCGCGATGCGGCGCAGCCGCCGAGACCGGCGAGCAGCAAGCAGACAAAGGACATCCGGAACGTGTTCATCGGCGGGCACCGTATTGATTTGATGTGAATGATGCCCTGCGACAGGCCCGCATGATCAAGCCGGCGTCTGGGCCAGGAACCATAGGCCGACATAAACCCGCGGATCGACGCGCTTGCCGGCTGCCGCCTGGGCGGCGAGCCAAGGCTGGATGGTCGCGATCGGCACCCGGTGCACGGTGATGTTCTCGCCTTCCACACCGCCGCCGTCGTGGATGCGCTCGAGCCGGGTCGCGACGTAGAAATGCAGCAGTTCGGAGGACATGCCGGGCGCGGTCGGGCCGGTCAGGATGTGCTGGATCTTCCCGGCGCGGTAGCCGGTTTCCTCTTCCAGTTCGCGCAGCGCGGCGGCTTCGAAATCCTCATCGGCAAACGCGGCTTCATCGCCGACGATGCCGGCCGGCAGTTCGATGCAGGCCGACTGCAAGGGCACCCGGTATTGCTCGACCAACACCAGTTCGCCCTCATCGGTCCGTGCAGCGATGAACGCGGCACCGCGCGCATGCGGCCGTGACACGTATTCCCAGGTGTCATTGCGGAGCAGGCGCAGGAAGCGTCCTTCGTGCAGGGTTTCGATGGTCATTCTTCAGGCTCTTCTGGGGGCTCAGCGACGGTAACCGTTGACGAAGCGCCAGATCAGGCCGGTGGCGGCGATATCCTGGGAGGTGACGCCGAAGATGGTCGATTCACCACCCGGCCAAGCGTGACCGCCGCCGGTCAAGGTGTAGAGCTGCAGCTGGGTGCCGGCCGTGCAACCGGTCCGTTCCTGCAGTTCGGCGGTGGTGCCGTCACGCTCGGTGTCCGGAATCGGAGTGGTCCGCACGTCGCCGTTGCACTGCTGCTGCGCTGTCCAGAAATCGATGGTGCTGGCAGCCGATCGAATGCCATTGTCGAACTGGCCCAACAGCCCGTTGTACGGGACGATCAGATCGGCGGTGCCGAGGAAATAGACTTTCGCACGCTGCTTCGCCGGGAAGCAGACCGCGGCCAGGCTGGACCGCAGCGCTGCGGACACGACGCCGAACGCGGCGATCTTGTCGGACAGATCGCAGGCCAGTCGCTCGGCCATGAAGCCGCCGCTGGAAAAGCCGGCTGCGTAGAAACGGCTGGCGTCGACGCCACCATCGGCCACCAGCTTGTCGATCAGCGCCGAGATGAACGGCACGTCCTGATCGCCGAGGCCGGACGGATCGTCCTGCCAGCTGCCGCCGATCGCTTCCGGCATCACCGCCCAGAAACCCCGAGTCAGCACGTACTCGGAGACCTTGGTCAGATTCGCCATCGATTCCGGCGCGGTCAGCGAGGGATGCAGCAGGATCAGCACCGGCGCATTGCCGGACGACACGGTCGGCCGCATCACCACATAGCGCCGCCGGACACCGTTGACGTCCAGGTTCATCGAGGTCGCTGTAGTGCCGTCCGCCACCCGGATCACACCGACGCCATCACTGACCGTGCTGCTGCCGATCGGCGCGTCGGTGGTCAGGTAGCCATCGACCGGATCGATGCTGCCCGTGGTGCCGCTCGGTGCTGGTGGCGTTTGCGTCCCATCGCCAATGATCGGTTCGCTGCTTCCGGTACACGCCGCCAATACGCCGATCAACAGAATCGCGGCCCACTTGAACTGAAAAGATCTCACAACGCTCCCCATCGATGACAGCTGTTTTTCTGGTTTTCGGGCTGCGGAGACCGGTTCAGATCACGGCAGCATCTGGCTGATGAAGGCCTGACAATCGCTATTGTCCATGTATCGCGGCACGGCGTACGTCCAGTGCGCTTCGCTGAGCGCCTTGCCGGTGATCGCCGGGATATCCGAGGCCTTCAGCTTTTCGACCTGGGTCGGGATGCCGAAGTCGGCGTTGAGCTTGCGGACATGGGCGATGAAGGCATCGGCGAGCTGGGCATCACTTTCGCCGCCGTGCTTCAGGCCACTGACCTCGGCCAGTTTGGCCAGGCGCGGAATGCATTCCGGCTTCGAGAAATCGAGCACCCGCGGCAGCACCACGGCGTTCGCGAGGCCGTGGGGCATGTGGTAGTAGGCGCCGAAGTTGTGGGCGATCGCGTGCACGTAACCGACGCCGGCGGTGGTGAACGCGACACCGGCCTTGAACGAGGCCACAGCCATGTTCTGGCGCGCTTCGATGTTGCCGCCATCGGTCACCGCAGTCGGCAGGTTCTGCATGATCAGCCGCGTCGCGTCGAGTGCTTCGGCATCGGTCATCGGCGTGTGATTGCGCGAGATATAGGCCTCCACCGCATGGGTCAGCGCATCCATGCCGGTGGCGGCGGTGATGTGCGCCGGCAGGCCGGTCATCAAGGCACCGTCGAGTGCGGCGCCGATCGGCACCAGCTTCGGGTCCATGATCGCGAACTTGCGGGTGGTCGATGGATCGGAGACCACGGCGGCGATCGTCACTTCCGAACCGGTGCCGGCGGTGGTCGGCACCGCGTACAGCGGCATCGGCTTGAAGAACACCCGCATCAGGCCGGCCATGTGGACAATCTTGTGCGGATTGCGCGCGCGCGCCGCGATCACTTTCGCGGCGTCGATCGAGGAGCCGCCGCCGATCGCCAGGATCGCCGTGCAGCCTTCGCGCTTGAGCATCGCCAGGCCGGTTTCGATCTGATCGATGGTCGGGTTCGGCAGCACGCCGTCATAGACGACATAGCGCACGCCCAGCTCGGTCAAGCGGTCCTGCATCGGCTTCAGCAGGCCGAGCTTAACCAGCATGCCGTCGGTGACGATCAGCAGGTTCTTGACGCCGGTGCGGGTGGCGATGTGATCGCAGAGCTGCAGGGAGGAACCGGGGCCGCTGAACAGCTCCGGCGTGCGGAAGGTGAGCAGCTTGGTCGACCACTTCAGCAGGAACTGGAAGATCTTGAAGACAAAAACCTGGATCGAGAAAGGAATCATGCGGCTTCTCCGAGTACGGCAATCTGAATTGTCGCGAGCGATGCGGGCTGCTCGCGCGGGCGCAAAGGTGACACGTCAACCCTGACTTCGGCCACAGGTCGCCGAAAACAATGTTGCTTACTGCCGTGCGGCCGCGGCGCGATCGGGTGATTCCGGCCCGCCCACCTTCACAGTCGCGTTATCTGCCCGCCACGGCAACGACACCTCTGCTGGCCACCATGCGAGCTCCTTAGATCCTGCTCAGGGGTTCAGAACGTGGTCATGAAAATCGATAAAGGATTCAGGCTGGCGGCGATCGCCGCCGTGCTCGTCAGCAGCCAAACCGTCGCCGCGACAACGCTCGAAGGCCGCGCCGTGTTGCCCGCCCTCACCTTCTCCGCCGGACCGACCTCTGGCCAGTACATCGGCAGCGCGCCGATCAACGGCATCACGCCGCCGTTCCTGAATCGCCAGCCGGTGCAGGGCTTTTCCGCCGTGCTGCGCAATGCCGACGGCACGTTCAACGTGATGCCGGACAACGGCTACGGCAGCCTGCAGACCTCGGCGGACTTCAATCTGCGCGTCTACACCGTGCGCACCAATCTCGAAACCGCCAAGGGCGGCGCCGGCACCATCGACGTGCTCGGCAACATCGAACTGCGCGATCCCGATCGCCGCATCCCGTTCGCGATCGTCAACCACTTTTCCGAAGCGCGGGTGCTGACCGGCGCCGATTTCGACATCGAATCGATGCAGCGCGCGCCGGACGGCTCGCTGTGGTTCGGCGATGAATTCGGCCCGTTCCTGCTACATACCGACGCCACCGGCAAGGTGCTCGAAGCGCCGATCGCACTGCCTGATTTCGACAACCCCAGCCGTGAAGTGCGCGCGCCGCAGAATCCGTACAACGAGGAAACCGCTGCCGTCCGCATCATGAACGCGGTGCGCGCCAATGCCTTCGCCCACGGCGGCACCAAGACGCCGGTGTTCTCGCCGTACTTCCCGGAACTGAAGTTCCCGGGCTCCGACCCGAACGCCAGCTATGCACGCGGCAGCAACTCGCCGGCTGATCTGGCGCCGGCTGCCAGCGACATCCACGACATCGCCCTGCTGCGCGCCGCCGGCTTCCCGGTGGTGCCGTACACGGTCGACGACAAGGCGACGATGCTGTCGCTGATGGCCAAGAACGTCAGCGGCCTGATCTCCGATCGTCCCGATCTGCTGCTGCAGGCGGTACGCGAATTCGACGCCAATGGCGACGGCACGCCGGGCGACTATCTCGGCGCCGACGGTCTGCCGGACGTGACCAAGTTCGACATCCAGGGCCATCGCGGTGGCCGCGATCTGCGCCCGGAAAACACGCTGCCGGCGATGGAAGTGGCGCTCGACAATCTGATGACCACGCTGGAGACCGATACTGGCGTCAGCCTCGATAAGGTCGCCGTGCTGTTCCACGACCCGTACATCGAAGCCGGCAAGTGCCGTCGGGCCGATGGCGCGCCGTACACCACCGCCAACGAAGTGCTGATCCGCAGCCTGAACGTCGCCGACATCCAAGCGCAATTCATCTGCGACAAGCTGTTCCGCGGTCCGACCCAGCAGAACGATCGCGCGCTGTCGCCGGTAGCCACGGCCTTCGCCGCCAGCCGCCGCCTGCTCGATCCGTACATCGTGCCGACCGTCAATCAGCTCTATGACTTCGTCGATTTCTACGCGCAGTACTACAGCGTCGGCCCCGGCCGCTTCCTGACCGGCGCCGCGCAGAAACTGGCGACCGCGCGCAAGGTTCGCTTCAACATCGAGACCAAGCTCAACCCGCGCTCGGATCGTGATGCGCTCGGCAACGTCTACAAGGACCGCACCTTCGCACCCGAAGTGATGGCGCGCTCGCTGGCCGAGGTGGTGGTCCGTCGCCGGATGCAGGCGCGTACCGACATCCAGAGCTTCGACTTCCGCACCCTGCTGCTGGTGCAGGAGGCGGTGCCGGAAATCCGCACGGTGTTCCTGTTCGGCGATTTCCCGGTGATCACCGATCAGACACGTCTCGGCGATTCCGATGACGGCACCAACATGCAACCGGACACGAACGGCAGCAACACGCCGTGGATGGCCGGCCTGTACTGGCCGTATCGCTCGACGATCGCCACCGCGCCGTTCCGTGCGGCGGGTAGCGGCGGCTTCGAAGGCATGGCGATCAACACCGCTGGCACCGCGCTGTATCCGATGCTGGAACGGCCGCTGACCGGTGCCGATCAGCGTCGCCTGCAGATCAGCGAATTCAACCTGGCCGCCAAGCGCTACACCGGCCGCCGCAACTACTACCCGCTCGATGCGCGCGGCACCAACATCGGTGACTTCGTGCTGTTCAATGCGCTGGGCGAAGGCCTGGTCATCGAACGCGATGGCAGCCAGGGCAACACCGCCGGTTACAAGGCGATCAACCGCATCCGCCTGAGCAATGTCGACGGCGCCGACGTGATCAAGGCGCCGCTGGTCGATCTGCAGAACATCGCCGATCCAGCCGGCATCTCGCTGCCGGGCCAGCCGGGCGATATCGGCCTCGGCAACCCGTTCTCGTTCCCGTTCACGACCATCGAAGACGTGGTGGTGATCGACCAGAACCGGATCGGCGTGATCAACGACAACAACTTCCCGTTCAGCGTCGGTCGCCACGTCGGCAGCAGCCAGGCGGACGATTCGGAATTCATCCTGCTCAAGCTCGATCAGCCGCTGGTTTTACGTTGATGGGGCGTTGATCTACTGAATCAGAAAAAGCAGTCGCTGCAATCTTCAGAAGCCGGCCTCAGGGCCGGCTTCTTTTTGGGCGTGTTGCGAGCGCAGCTTTCTTCAATCTCTACAAACACTCGTCATTCCCGCGCAGGCGGGAATCCAGTTCTGATGCGGCGCGCTACGGCTCAAACTGGATGCCCGCCTTCGCGGGCATGACAGGAATTTATGTGTTCCCTTGATTTGGAAACACTCTGAAGCCTGCTCACAACCAGCGACGAATCTGCTCGATCACCCAGCCGCCATCATCGAGCGGCAGGTCGTGCCCGGCGCGTGGATGAACCGCGATCTCGCAGTCCCAACGCTTGGCCAGCCGCTGCGAGCAACGGCTGTCGACCAAGGCATCACGCGCGCTGTTGAGAATCAGCAATCGCGTTGCCGGTGCCGCAATCGGTGCGCGGTACTTGGCGGCGGCCAGCAATTGCCGCAGCGCATTGGCGCGGGACACTGGATGGCTCAGGCGCCACTGGGTCCAGTCGTCCAGCAGGGTTTCGGGTTCACGCACCAGGCGGCTGGTGAGGCGAAGGATCATTCGCTCGATCGCCCGCACGGACGGCGGCCGCAAGGCCAGACGCAGGACATCCGGCCAGACTGCAGGACGCAGCCGCCAGTGCGGCGGGCTGAACGGCCGCAGGCTGGTGTTGATCAG
>NZ_CAISIQ010000273.1 GCF_903885465.1 uncultured Nevskia sp. | reverse complement strand
GATTCGATGTTCAACCAGCACGCCAAGTGGCTGAAGGTGACGGCGGGCCTGCCTTGGCGGCGCAAGATCGCCTCGTTGAACTACTTGTTGGCCTCGCACGTCTGGCGCCAGGACCACAACGGCTTCACCCATCAGGATCCCGGTTTTATCGACCATGTCGTGAACAAGAAGGCCGAGATCGTGCGGGTCTATCTGCCGCCGGATGCCAACTGCCTGTTGTCGGTGATGGACCACTGCCTGCGCAGCCGCCATTACGTCAACCTTGTGATTGCGGGTAAACACCCGGCGCCGCAGTGGCTGACCATGGACGCCGCCGTCAAGCACTGCACCGAGGGCGTCGGCATCTGGCAGTGGGCCAGCAACGATCAGGCGGTTGCGCCCGACGTGGTCATGGCCTGCTGCGGCGACGTGCCGACGCTCGAGACGCTTGCGGCAGTTTCTATCCTGCGCCAGCAACTTCCGACCCTGAAGATCCGGGTGGTCAATGTGGTGGACCTGATGCGGCTGCAACCCTCGCGCGAGCATCCACATGGTCTGAGCGATGAGAAGTTCGACGCGCTGTTCACCTGCGACAAGCCGGTGATCTTCGCCTTCCACGCCTATCCCTGGTTAATCCATCGGCTCACTTATCGCCGCAGCAATCACGACAACATCCACGTTCGCGGCTACAAGGAAGAAGGCACGGTCACCACGCCCTTCGACATGACCGTACTCAACGAACTGGACCGCTTTCATTTGGTCATCGACACGATCGACCGATTGCCGCAAACCGGCGATCAGGGTGCTGCGCTGAAGCGGAAGCTCAAGGACAAGCTGGTCGAACACCGGCAGTACATCAACAAGCACGGCCAGGACATGCCGGAGATTCGCAACTGGCGATGGGGGCAATCGGTGTGAGCGCGGTCAGCCCACCGGCCTTGCGGATCTATCTGATTCGGCACGGTCAGACTGATTGGGCCTTGGCGCAACGGCATACCGGGCTGACCGACATCGCCCTAAACGAGTTCGGCGAGCGTCAGGCGCGGAGTCTGGCGAAAGCGCTCGGCACACTCGGTTTCACCAAGGTGCTGACCAGTCCGCTGAAGCGTGCGCGACAGACTTGTGCGCTTGCAGGGCAGGGCGCTGCTGCGGAGGCCGATCCCGACCTTGCGGAGTGGAACTACGGCGATTACGAAGGATGGACGACCCGGGAAATCCAGCTGCATTCTGCCGATTGGAATGTGTTCTCCAACGGTTGCCCCAATGGCGAGACCGCCGGGCAGATATCGATGCGCGCGGACCGAGTCATCGCGCGCCTGATCGACTTGAGCGGCAACATCGCCGTCTTCTCCCATGGGCATTTCGGCCGGGCGCTGGCAGTGCGCTGGCTGCAGATGCCCCTGACTCAGGCGCGGCATTTCGCGCTGGATGCCGCCTCGGTCAGCGTACTGGCGCTGGATATTGCGCACGCGAAGTTGCCGATCATCGCAATGTGGAATCTTCCTGCCACCGCTGAGCCAGCCGTTACTGTCGAGCGGCTGGCACCCGCGGACTTGGCCGAGCCGGCGCCGGCCATCCAGCGCTGGGAAAACGAAGGTGGCGAAATCCTGCACGGACCTCTGCAGAGCAACCTTCTGGATTCCGCTGCCTGAGAGACGCGGCTCCAGACAGCCGTTAAACAATCACCGCCTGCACGGAGCGGCGCAGCGACCGCGGCATCTGCGGCCCGCGACCGAGGCGCACGACCAGATCCAGTCTGCCGTTGCCGATCCCCGGTGAGCGGGAAAACAGTGGTCGCAGCGCCGATACCTCGACGGGTTGGTTGACGAAGGCCGCGCGGATTCCCAGCGCTGCCGCATGCAAGGCAAAGCGCATATAGCAGCGGCCCGCTTCGATCCAGTGCGCCGGATCGGCTGCTTGCCGATGTGAAGATGGCGATTCCTGCCAAGCTGCGCAGCGGACTGGCGTGTTTGTCGTTCTCGGCGTCTATCGTGAACAAGCGGAGCAAGTGCTTGAGTTCCTCGACGAAAGCGGGCTCCTTCAACAGGGTTTGGTTGCTCGAGCTCGTGGGAGATAATGCGGCCGTCTCGAATGGCGACGGGAAGATCACGGACTCAACTGCCTCTGGACGTCCTGTTTTTTGTAGCGCCATGCAAAATGTTGCCCGGTAACCGGAGATCAATATGCCCACCAACGGCCCCATGCGTCTGGACGCCGAACTGAACGAGGCAGCCCGCGAGACGGCTGGCAGCATGAGCCGCAGTCTGTCCCAGCAAACTGGACACTAGACACTGGGCGCGGATCGGGCGGGAGCTTGAGCGCGGCCCCGGCGTCACGGCCCCAGCCGTGCAGGCAGTGCTGGTCGAATCGCTGATCTGAATCGGGGGTTTACCGCCGCTTAGTAGTGGGTCGTCTTCTTTCAGTCTGTAAGAAGCAGCCCAACGTGCTGTATTCCGCAGTCAGTAACGTGCCAGAAGCGGACAGCTAACGATTTAATTCAAGAGCCGTGTGACCGTCGAGCGTTTCGTGCGTAAGCGGTTAATGCAATACTGCTTCTATATCAATATACCGCGACGCGGTTCCGACCTTCCTGTCCAAACTATGCCAAAAGGCCACCCAAACGCATCGAGTCTGGCTAATGGAGAAGTCACATTCTTCTCGATAGACACAGATCTCATTCAGGCTGCTGGATACAACTTCAACGTCGGCGGGCTGAATCAGCTTCCACAACAGCTGCCGGCTTCAATGAAGCTGCAAATAACTGAGGTTGTTGCGTCGGAAATTGTGAACCATCGATTGGAGCCGGTTCTCACGGCGATCCAGCAGTTCAAAAGTGCCTCGGACCAGCTCAAGCGCGTGGCGCAAACACCGCTGGAGATGATCGATACCTCGTTCGAAGCGCTGAACGCTGCACAGTGCGCAGCTGAAATGTATCGGCAACAGGTTCTCGACTACGCCACTCGCTGCAGAGGTGCCGTGCTACCGATTGGTGGCCCTGATCAAGCCGCCGAGTTGTTCAATCGCTATTTCGCCGAGGCTGCTCCTTTCGCGAAGCGCAAGGAAAAAAAAACGGAGTTCCCAGACGCGATGTCGCTGCTACTCCTGGAGCGCTACGCGAAGGAGTACCGAACTAGGGGGATCATCGCCTCAAAGGATGCCGGTTGGACTGCCTTCGCCGAGGCATCGGACTACTTATTTGCAGTTGAATCTATAGAAGAGCTTGCTGCGCTCTTCGCCGCCACAACCGAGCACGCGCAAGCTCTGAAGGCTAAGGTTCTTGAAGCCGTGCGCAACGAGGGTTCTTCGCTGCGCGTGCTCCTCAACGAAGCGTTGGAGGAGCACGCAGCTCAATCCCAGTGGGACGCAGAAGATGTGTATAGCGGCTCTCATCGCATCGAGACCGAAGTCAGCGAGATAAATGTAACCTCCTACACCATTGATGAAAACAGCATCAACGTCTGGCAACTAGAGGACGATCCTTCAACATGGAGCGTCGAGATCGAAGTCGCCATCTCTGTGAAGGTAGGTGTTAGTGTCGAGTTCTTTGTATGGGACAGCATTGACCGCGAAGAACTATCTTTAGGGTTCGACTCGTATAACGTTGAGGAAGTGATTTCGGTGGCTGCTTACCTTAGCTGTACGGGCGTTCGCTTGGACAATGATCCTCAGACTTGGCACTTCGAGACCGATATTAGTCCAGCAAGCTACTCGATAACCGGATTCGAGGCAGAGCCTGACTTTAGCGATTGGGATGAATAGGGCGGCACCCGCCAAGGTCGTCTCCCTGGCAATTTCTACTGCGTGCCGGGAACTGACACTCGTGAGAGTCGCTTCGGACTGGTCAGCGACCATTGACGATCGCTGACCAGCGGGCCCATCGACCTCACACTTCGGTCTGCTCCGCCATCTCCAGCGCGTCGTCGACCTCGATGCCCAGATACCGCACGGTGCTCTCCAGCTTGGTGTGACCAAGCAGAAGCTGCACTGCTCGTAGGTTCTCTGTTTGGCGATAGATCAGGGTCGGCTTGGTGCGACGCATCGTGTGGGTGCCATATGCGCAGGGGTCTAGTCCGATCTGCCGGACCCATGAGTCCACAATCCTCGTGTACTGACGTGTCGAGAGATGAGGCGATTCGTGAATCCGACTTGGGAACAGATAGTCCGCCGACCGGAGGCCGCCTTTCGCCAACCAAGCCCCGACGGACTCCCGTGTTGCTTCAATAATCTCGAACTGGACGGGACGTTGGGTCTTCTGTTGCATCACGATCGCGCGAGGCGACACCCGGTCGCCATGGCAGATGTCGCTGACTCTCACTTTCACCAGATCACACGCGCGCAGCTTTCTGTCGATGGCCAGATTGAACATCGCCAGTTCTCGCGTCCGCTTTGCGAGCTGAAGCCGCTCGCGAATGGCCCAGTGCTGATTCCGCCGATGTCGGTCCACGCTTCCGCGTGATGTCGGTCCAGCGTTCCGGGGCAAGCCGGTCCAGTGGGGACGGGACTGGAAATACTGTGGGTAGTTGAAGGAGCCGCGTCAATTCGACGGTGCGGTCACCTGCTTGGAGGTCTTTCGCTTCCGCATGGATTCGCCGGTGAGATTGAGCCGGTAGGCGTTGTGGACGAGCCGGTCGAGGATGGCGTCGGCCAGCGTCGGATCGCCGAGATAGTCGTGCCACTGCTCGACCGGAAGCTGGCTGGTAATCAGCGTGGACTTCTTGTCGTAGCGATCGTCGAGGATCTCCAGCAGGTCGCGCCGGGTCTGGTCAGTGAGCGGGGTCAGGCCGAAGTCGTCGAGGATCAGCAGATCGACCTTGGCGAGGCTGCGGAAGAAGCTGGATCGGTTGTTCATGGCGGTGGCGCGGGTGAGCTCGTCGACCAGGCGCGGCAGGCGGTAGAAGCGCACGGTGTGATCGATGCGGCAGGCGGCATGGCCGATGGCGCAGGCGATCCAGGACTTGCCGACGCCGGTGGGGCCTGAGATCAGCACGTTCAGATGCTCGGTGATCCAGGCCAGGCTGGTGATCGGTGTCAGCGCCGTTTTCTGCAAACCACGCGGCGTGCGGGTGTCCAGATCTTCGAGGCAGGCACCCTGCGCTAGCTTGGCCCAGCGCAGGCGCTGGCCGAGTCGCTGGGTCTTGCGGTCATGCGCTTCGTGCTGGAGGAGCAGTGCCAACCGGTCCTCGAAGGGCAGCGCGGCAGCATCGGGACTGGCGAGTTGGTGTTCCAGGGCCGCGGCCATGCCGCGCAGGCGCAGGGCGTGAAGCTGGTCAAACAGCGGGTTCTGTAGCAAGAGCGGGTTCCTCACTGGTAGTACGACGGCCCGCGCAGGTTGCCGTGCGCGGGGATGGACAAGCCGGGAAGCTCGCTCTGGACCGGTGCCTGGATCAGCGCGCGCAGGGTGCGATAACTGGTGCTGCCGAGGCTCAGTGCTCGCTGGCAGGCAGCTTCCAGCCGCACGGCATCGAAATCCTTGGCCAGACGCAGGATCCCCAGCGAGCGACGCAGGGTCTGCTCGGGATGGACGCGGCCATGGACCTGCTGGCCAATCACGGCGGCGGTACACGGCCCGATGCGCTCGGCATCGCGGAGCAGGCGTTCGTGGGACAGCTCCACCACCGCCTGATGTCGCGGCGGGCGGTGCTCGGCGATGGTGGTGAAGCTGCCACGCAGGCTGGATCGCCGATGCACGGCGCGCCGCGTGCCGCGATGGAAGATCTCCACGCCGCTGGCCGTGAGCCGCACGTCGACGGTCTTGCCGATCAGCGGGTGCGGGACTGAGTAGTACCGGCGCTCGATCTCGACGTGATAATCCAGATGGACCTTGGCCTTCTTCCAGGTCGCGTACTCGTAGGGCGAATCCGGCAGCGCGCGCAGTGCCGGCTGGTCCGTCGCGGCGAAGATGCTGGCCCGGCTGCCCTCGCGCTTCTGGAAGGGCTTCTGGTTGAGCTCGGCGATCAGTGCGCGGATCGCCTCGTTGAGCGCGGCCAGCGAGAAGAAGGTGGCATCGCGTAGCCGGGCCAGGATCCATCGCTCGACCAGCAGCACGCCGCTTTCCACTGATGCCTTGTCGCGCGGCTTGCGCACCCGTGCCGGCAGGATCGCCAGGCCGTAGTGCCGGGCGAATTCCTGATACGCCGGATTCAGGTCCGGATCGTAGCGATCCGCCTTGGTGACGCCGCTCTTGAGATTGTCCGGCACCACGGCCGCCGGGCTGCCGCCGAAGAAGGCAAAAGCGCGTACATGGGCGCCGATCCAGTCGGCAGCCGTCTGCGTCCACGTCGCTTCGGCATAGGTGTAGCTGGAATGGCCGAGCACGGCGACGAAGACCTGTGCCGGCAGGATCTCGCCCGTCGCCGGATCGACGACCTTGGCCGTCAGTCCGGCGTAATCGACGAAGAGCTGATCGCCGGCCGCATGCGTCCGGCGCAGCACCGCATCCTGCGTCGCCGTCCAGCGCCGGTAGTGATCGCAGAACGCGCTGTACTCGCAGCCATCGGGATGCGCAGTGCGGTATTCCTGCCAGAGCAGACGCCGCGTCACGCCCTTGCGGGCAAGCTCGGCGTGAATGCGCGCGAAGTCCGGGAACGGAAAGTCCGGCGCCACCGGATCGACCGGATACAGGCGCGCTTCCAGCACGCCGTCGTCCAGGCCATCCGGCAACGGCCACGACAGGCCCGCCTCGCGGACGCGGCGCAGGCATTCCTGCACCGTCGAACGGGCCACCGACAACGACGCGGCGATCTGCCGCTCCGGCAGCCCCGCCTCAAACCGAAGACGAAGTACCTCTCGAATCTTGCGCACGGATAACCTCGGCTGCGCCACCTCGTCCTCCTCCCAGAAGGGAAAAAGGATCGAGCGTAGCGGGGTTATCCCGTCTCACCCGCTGGACCGGCTTGCCGCGGAATCGTGGACCGACATCACACGGAATCTTGGACCGACATGCCGCGGAATCTTGGACCGGCTTGGCGCGGATTACGCAGCCCAGATGTCTTTCAGCCTGAGGGGCGCCTTCTGGCCAACGAGCTTGCCTTTGGTCCAGCGTCCATGAGAAACGCTTCGGGTCGATGCACTTTCGATGACGAACTCCGGTGAGGAGGAAAAGTTCAGTTTGCTCCTCGGGCCACTCCCGACAACTCGGTCAGAAATAATCGAACGGGCGCTGACGTGCCAATTGCAGTCATTCGCCCCGATATTAGTGACGACGAACGGTCTAGCCTACTAGAGCCCAAATCGTCGATGGACAACCAGGGGCGGATCTACAGAGGCGGTAGCGATCGCCCGAAGTCTGTTGAACGAGTTTGATGAAATATCTCGACGATTCAGGGCATTGTCTCCGTTCG
>NZ_CAISIQ010000272.1 GCF_903885465.1 uncultured Nevskia sp. | reverse complement strand
TGCCGCCGGTGCCGGCGGCGCCACCACCGCCTGGTACCAGCGCAACCCGCCGCTGCGCGAAGTGATTGACCGCGCCGCCGAACGACTCGGCAGCCGGTTCGAGGGCGCGCCGCTGGTCGAAGCCGGGCTGCGGCGAACCCTGGGCCGCGCCTATCGGGCCTTGGGCAATTACGATCTCGCCGAGCCGCAGCTGGCTCGCGCGCTGACCCTGTTCGACGCCGCCCTCGGGCCGCTGTCTGACGAAGCGGTGCTGACCGGCTACGAACGGGCGCTGTCCTTGAGCTTCCTGTCCCGCTTCGACGAAGCCCGCGACCAGCTGGCGCGCAGCGATGCCGCCGCCGGCGCCCGGCTGCTGGCGGTTGGCGACGTCGCCCTGCGCGCCCAGCTGGCGCACGGCACCTGGCACTACCAGAAGATCGAGCCGGAAGCCGCACTGGCCCGCTACCGCAACGCCCAACGCCTGAACCAGCTGCTCTATCCGGATGATGCCGCCACCGCGGCCCACATCGACGGCAGCATCGCCGGCTGCCTGCTGCGCCTGCAGCGGCCGCGCGAGGCCGAGCTGATCGCCCGCGAGATGCTGTCCGGCGAGCGCTATACCGAAGCCAATGTCGGCGGCGCGGTGCTGGCCAGTGCCCAGCTGAACCTGGCCAATGCCCTGCGGGCCCAGAACCGCGTCGCCGAAGCGATTCCATACGCGCAGGCTGCGGTCGGCAGTTTCGAGCAGCTGGAAGGTGCCGACGCGCAGCGGACGATCAATGCGCTGTCCAGCCTCGGCCGCCTGCAATCGATGGCCGGCGACAGCGGCGCTGCGCTCGCCGTGCAGCGCGAGGTGCTGGCCCGCTCGCTGCGCCGCTGGGGCGCGAAGAACCAGTACACGCTGGTCGAGCGGATGAATCTCGGTTTCCTGGAAGCCGAGCAGGGCCAGCGCGACGCGGCGCTGATCGATCTGCGCGCGGCGGAAGCCGGCCTGGTCGAAACCTCGGGTGCGCAATCGGCGCTGGTCCAGGCCGCCCGCTTCGGGCTCGCCGATCTCGCCGGTGACCTCGGCCATTACCCGGAAGCGCTGCAGGCGCTGGCCGGCATCGATGCGAAAGCGCTGCAGGCGACCACCAGCGATCCCGGCCGCGCCGAACTGCTGGCGGCACTGAAGGCGCGGATCGTCCACCAGCGCGACCACAGCCCGGCCAGCCGGCAGGCGCTCGACCAGGCAATCACCGCAATGAACAAGGCCGGCGTGGCCGCCAGCGATGTCGAGCCGTTTCAGGCCGTGCTCGCCGGCCCATGAGCCAGAGGCTGCCCGGCGGCGCCGGCAGCCCCCCATTCGTGCTGTCTCTCAATTGTCATCAAAGCCCCTTCTAGTACGATCCCTGATCACCTTCCGTGCTGCCGCCCGCATGAACTCCGCTCCTCCTCCGTCGTTCCTCAACCGCGAATTGTCGCTGCTCGAATTCAACCATCGGGTGCTGGCCCAGGCCGAGGACACCCAGGTGCCGCTGCTGGAGCGGCTCAAGTTCCTGTGCATCTCCTGCTCGAATCTCGACGAATTCTTCGAGATCCGCGTGGCGGGCCTGAAGCAGATGGCCAAGGTCGGCGCCACCTCGGTCGGGCCGGATGGCAGCACGCCGACCGAATTGCTGGCGATGATCTCGGCGGCCGGGCATCAGCTGGTCGATGCCCAGTACCGGATGCTCAACGATGTGCTGATTCCGGCGCTGGACGCCGAACAGATTCGTTTCGTCCGTCGCAGCCACTGGACGCCGGAGCAGGTCGACTGGCTGAAGACCTATTTCGAGAACGAGGTGATGCCGGTGCTGTCGCCGATCGGCCTCGACCCGGCGCATCCGTTCCCGCGGATCATGAACAAGTCGCTGAACTTCATCGTCTCGCTGTCCGGGCGCGATGCCTTCGGCCGCAACATCGGTTATGCCGTGGTTCAGGCGCCGCGCGCGCTGCCGCGCCTGATCCGCCTGCCGCCTTCGGTGCCGGGCACCGGGCCGAACGATTTCGTGTTCCTGTCCAGCGTCATCCACGCCCACGTCGACCAGCTGTTCCCGGGCATGGCGCCGAGCGGCTGCTACCAGTTCCGGGTCACCCGCAATTCCGATCTGCTGGTCGACGAGGCCGAGGCTTCCGATCTGCTCGAAGCGCTCGAAGACGAACTGGAGCAGCGCCAGTGGGGCGATACCGTGCGCCTGGAAGTGGCGCACAACTGCCCGGATCAACTGGTCCGTTACCTCGCCGAAGAACTGAATCTGGCGCCGGGTGACATCTACCAGTGCAACGGCCCGGTCAACCTGATGCGCCTGCTGGCGATTCCGGATCTGGTCGATCGCGCCGATCTGAAAGACCCGCCATTCACGCCGCGAGTGCCGAAAGCATTGTCCGGCGATCTGTTCGCGGCGATGCGCGAGAAGGATCGCCTGCTGCAGCATCCTTACGATTCCTTCGGCCCGGTGCTGGAACTGCTGCGCCAGGCTGCGAAAGATCCGAACGTGCTGGCGATCAAGCAGACGCTGTACCGCACCGGCGCCAAGAGCCTGGTTGCCGAAGCACTGATCCAGGCGGCGCGCGCCGGCAAGGAAGTGACCGTGGTCGTCGAACTGCGCGCGCGCTTCGACGAAGCCGACAACATCTCGCTGGCGGAAGCGCTGCAGGACGTTGGCGCCCATGTGGTCTATGGCGTGGTCGGCTACAAGACCCACGCCAAGATGATGCTGATCGTCCGCCGCGAGACCGATGCGTCGACACCGGGCGCAGCGCCGGTGCTGAAGCACTATGCGCATCTGGGCACCGGCAACTACCACCCGCGCACCGCGCGGATGTACACCGACTACGGCCTGATGACCGCTGATCCGGCGATCTGCGGCGACATCCACAACGTCTTCCTGCAGCTGACCAGCCTCGGCAAGGTTCCGCAGCTGAAATGCCTGCTGCAGGCGCCGTTCACCTTGGCCACCGGCGTGAAGGCGCGTATCGCTCGCGAGATCGAACAGGTGCAGGCCGGCAAGCCTGGCCGCATCGTCGCCAAGATGAATGGCCTGGTCGAACCGGAAACCATCAAGGCGCTGTACGAAGCTTCGCAGGCCGGCGTGCAGATCGATCTGATCGTGCGCGGCATGTGTTCCTTGCGGCCCGGCGTGCCGGGGCTGTCCGACAACATCCGGGTGCGCTCGGTGATCGGCCGCTTCCTGGAACATCAGCGGGTGTTCTGGTTCCACAACGGCGGTGCCGACGAAGTCTGGCTGTCGAGCGCCGACTGGATGGAGCGCAACCTGCTGCGCCGGGTCGAAGTGGCCTTCCCACTGCGCGATCAGGCGATTCGCGAACGAGTCATGGAACACCTGCTCGCCTATCTCGCCGACACCGCGCAAAGCTGGCTGCTGCAGGCCGATGGCCGCTACCTGCGCACCGAACCGGCCGCCGACGCGATCGGCGTGCAGGTACGCATGCTCGCCGAAGCCGGCGTCATCACCGTCCCCGGCCTGGCTGCGGTTGACGCCGCCGAACCGGTGCTGAAGCTGGCACCGAAGCCCAGAGCGCGGCGCAAGGCGGCAAGCTGATCGCCGCGCGAGTTGCCAGCCTCGGTTCGCCATGAAGCCGACACTTGATCAGCGCAACGATTTTCTGGCCCGCAGCCCGATACCTAGCGTCGCGCTTCAACATAACGATTACGTGACTGTCGTCGGTGGTCAGCACGCACCGGATTCGAGCTCGGTAGTCAGCGTTGAGTCCGTCGGCAAGGATCCGGTGTATTTGGTCGAACTGGAGTCAGGTAAGGACCAGTTCGTTGAGCAAAATTGCTTGGAGTTCGTAGCACACGATTAAAGCGGCAATGACGCCAGCATCACGAACTGCGGTACTCCAACTAAGATGGGATTGAGTTGCCAATTCCTGTTGGGGCGCTATCGATGGCTCAGTACAGCGTCGAAACAATCTGGTCTCGCGGCGACCAGAATTTTCTGGACAACCGGTACAGCCGGCGCCACATCCTGCGCTTCGATGCCGGCCTCGACGTTTCCGGGTCCTCGTCGCCGCAGGTGGTTCCCGTGCCTTACTCCGATCCCAAGTCGGTTGATCCGGAGGAGGCATTCGTCTCCTCGCTGTCCAGCTGCCACATGCTCTGGTTTCTCTCGATCGCGGTGAAGCGCAAGTTCGTCGTCGACCACTACCAGGACACGGCAGTTGGCGTCATGGCCAAGAATGAACTCGGCAAGCTCGCGATGACGGTCGTCACGCTGAAGCCCGAGGTTCACTTCTCCGGTGATCAACTGCCAAGCCGGGAAGACATTGACCAGATGCACCATGAAGCGCATGAAGAATGCTTCATCGCCAACTCGGTCAAGACCGAAATCCGTTGCGAGCCGGTTTACGGCAACGTCCTCTAACCATCCCAGCTCAGGAGCAGGCCATGAAACGCACCTGGACGATCATCGGCGTCACCGACGTTGCCCGCAGTTACGCCTGGTACCAGACCTTGCTGGGGCTGCCGGCCACGCAGCCTGCCCATGACGACTTCGGGCAGATCCTCGATACCGATGGAACGGTACTGCTGTGCCTGCATCAGTGGGGCGCACACGAGCATCCCTCCTTGACCAGCCCCGACCGCGCACAGCCCGGCAACGGCCTGCTGCTGTTCTTCCGCGTCGATGATTTTGCCGCGGCCTTGCCGCGCGCGCGGGCGCTGGTTTCAGCGCTGGTAGACGAGCCTCAGATGAACCCGAACACCGGCACCGAGGAATTCACCGTGCGTGATCCTGACGGCTACTACGTCATGATCAGTGCGCTGTCCGACGACGCCTAGCGCCCGCTCGCAGCCTTGCCGGCCGGCAGCGCCGCCAGCAACTTGCCCGCGAGCATTTCGTATTCGCCATCGAAGTGATGGCCGCCGGACAGTTTGAGGATCGACATCTTCGGGCCGCCCAGCGTGGCGCAGATCGAGTCTTCGTCTTCCTCGCCGTAGGCGCAGAGTATTGGTGGGTTCGCCGATGAGGCCTGAAGGCGGGCCACTTCCGGGCGCGTCGGCTTGCCGTCGTCGACGCTGCCGACCCAGCTGCTCAGATGGAATTCGAACTGGGCGTGTTCGGCGAGGCCGAGCAGCGCCACCAAGGCGATTTCGCTGCGGCTGGTCGCGGACATGCGATTCAGCGCGAACGGCAGCACGTCTGCCCCTTGCGAGTAGCCGATCAGCAGCACCTTCGGGCGCTTCAGCGAGTGGCGGTAGTAGCGGATGATCTTGTCGAGATCGGCGGCGAAGGCTTCCGGCGTGCGTTCGCTCCAGAAGTAGCGCAGCGAGTCGATGCCGATCACCGGCATGCCGGCATCGGCGATGAAGCCGGCCACTTCCTTGTCGATGCCGGCCCAGCCGCCGTCGCCGGAGATGATCAGCGCGAACACGTCGGACTGCGGCGCGCCTTCCTTCGCCGCCACGTCGACGATCGGCAGGCCGGTCAGGCTCGCCGGCGGCGGTGGCACGGTCTTCGGCGCCGGCACGGCGGTGAGCTTGCGGAAGGCCTCCTTGTACTGCGTCATCCAGTTCGCCGGGACCGAGAAGCCGTGGCCGACCTTCGGCAGCTCGACGAACTCGGCATGCGGCACCTTGGCGACGAAGGCCTTCGTCGCCGGCACCTTGCAGACC